>JASFVA010000186.1:0-4085 GCA_050050055.1 Nitrospirota bacterium | reverse complement strand
GACGTACTGCTCGTGGGCGAGATGCGGGACCCCGAAACCATGGAGATTGCCATGACCGCCGCCGAGACGGGCCACCTCGTCATGAGCACCCTGCACACCGTGGACGCCATGGAGACTGTAAACAGGATAGTGTCCGTCTTTCCGCCGCACCAGCACCAGCAGATTCGCCTTCAGCTCTCCTCGATCGTCAAGGGAATCATATCCCTGAGGCTCATGCCCACGGCGGACGGAAAGGGCAGGGTCCCGGCTGTGGAGGTGCTGATTTCCACGGGGATGATCAGGGAGTGCATCCTCGAGCCGGACAAGGCCAAGCTCATCCCGGACGTCCTCGCCAAGGGCAAGAGCCAGTACGGCATGCAGACCTTCGACCAGTCCATTTTCGACCAGTACCAGGCCGGGAAGGTCTCCTACGAGGAAGCCCTCAGGTGGGCCTCGAACGTCGAGGACTTCAAGCTCAAGATCAAGGGAGTCTCCAGCTCCACCGAGGCCGCCGAGGAGGAAATTAAAAGCAAGGACGATCCCGGGTCCGGCGGCATGAAGGTAGAGAGGTTCTCGGACCGCAAGTGATGCCAGAGGAAGCCGGCAAGGCCCTGCGGTACTCCTTCAAGCTCCTTGGTTACCGCGGAAGGAGCGAGAGCGAGCTCTCGAAGAGACTCCGACGGAAAGGCTTCGCCCCCCGGGTCGTGGAAAATACAATGGGACGCCTGAAGGAAGGCGGCTTCCTTGACGACGGGGCCCTTGCGCGGAGCCTCAGGCGAAAGGCCGAAGAGGTCAAGCTCCTGGGGCGAAGGGGCGCGGCGATGTACCTCAGGGAGATGGGGATACCGAAGGACGTGGCCGAGGCCGCCCTCGAGGACTACGACGAGCTTGCCAGCGCAGTGAGGCTGGTGGAAAACAGGCGGAGGAAAATGGAGGGCCTTCCTCCCGCCGTCGCCAGGCGGAGGCTCGGCGACCAGCTCAGAAGGAGGGGGCACTCCGCCTCCACGGCGAGAAAGGCCCTCGAGGCGTTGGACGGCAAGGGGGCGACGCGATGAAGAGCGCCGAGATAAGAAAGGCCTTTCTCGACTATTTCGCCTCCCAGGGGCACCGGGTCGTGGGGAGCTCGCCCCTTATACCCCGGCACGACCCCACGCTTCTCTTTACCAACGCCGGCATGGTCCAGTTCAAGTCCGTTTTCCTCGGCGAGGAAACCAGGGATTACAAGAGGGCGGCGAGCTCGCAGAAGTGCCTCCGCGCGGGGGGCAAGCACAGCGACCTCGAAAACGTCGGCCACACCTCGAGGCACCATACTTTCTTCGAGATGCTGGGGAACTTCTCCTTCGGCGACTACTTCAAGCGCGAGGCCATCGAGTTCGCCTGGGAGCTCCTGACGGGCTGGTACAAGCTGCCCCAGGACAGGCTCTGGGTGACGATATACGAGGACGACGACGAGGCCGAGGGGCTCTGGCAGGAGGCGGTGGGAGTGCCTGGGGAAAGGATAGTCAGGCTCGGGGCCAAGGACAATTTCTGGCAGATGGCCGACACCGGCCCCTGCGGCCCCTGCTCGGAGGTGCTCATAGACCAGGGCGAGGGCGTGGGCTGCGGCACCCCGGAGTGCCGCCCCGGGTGCGACTGCGACCGCTACCTGGAGCTCTGGAACCTCGTCTTCATGCAGTTCAACAGGGACGGCCACGGAAACCTCACGCCGCTGCCGAGCCCGAGCATAGACACCGGCATGGGCCTGGAGAGGATAACCGCCGTTTTGCAGGGGAAGCTCAACAACTTCGACTCCGACCTGTTCTCCGACGTCATCTCCTCGATATCCTCCCTCACGGGGGCGGCCTACGGGAAGGGCCCCGAGAGCGACGTCTCCATTCGGGTCATCGCGGACCACGTGAGGGCGTGCGCCTTTCTGCTTGCCGACGGCCTCATGCCCTCTAACGAGGGGAGGGGCTACGTGCTCAGGAGGATAATCCGCAGGGCCGCGCGGCACGCCAGGCTCCTGGGCACCTCCGAGCCGCTTCTGTGCAGGCTCCTCGACCCCGTTGCCGCCGCCATGGGAGAGGCCTATCCCGAGCTCGGCGACGAAGAGGAAAGGTCGGCCAAGATACTCCGCATAGAGGAGGAGAGGTTCGCGCGCACCCTGGAGCAGGGCATGCGCATCCTCGACGACGTGCTCGACGGGCTTAGGGCCTCTGGCGAGAGGACCATCCCCGGGGCAGAGGTATTCAGGCTCTACGACACCTTCGGCTTTCCCCTGGACCTGACGAGGGACATCGCCCAGGACTCGGGCTTCCTGATGGACGAGGAGGGCTTCAACGCCGCCCTCCGGGAGCAGAGGGAGAGGGCCCGGGCCTCCTGGGTGGGCGAGGAGGAGGCCATAGACTCCATCTACAGGGAGCTCCTTTCCGAGGCCGGGCCGGCGGAGTTCGTGGGATACGACTCGCTGGAGGCCCAGGCGGCGGTGAACGCCATCCTCAAGGACGGAAAGGTCGTCGAGGAGCTCAGGGAGGGCGACAGGGCCGAGGTCTTCCTCGACAGGACGCCCTTTTACGGCGAGGCCGGCGGTCAGGTGGGCGACACCGGGACCATGACCTCCGAGGAGGTCAAGCTGGTGGTCGAGGACACCAAGAAGCCCGTGGAGGGCCTTTACGCCCACAGGGTCAGGGTGAAGAGGGGGGCGCTGAAGGTGTGGGACAAGCTCACGGCGAAGGTGGACGCCCGGCGCAGGAAGGCGACGGTGCGGAACCACACGGCCACGCACCTCCTTCAGGCCGCGCTGAGGTCCGTCGTCGGCGAGCACGTCAAGCAGGCCGGCTCCCTCGTCGAGCCCGACAGGTTCAGGTTCGACTTCACGCATTTCGCGGCCCTCACCCCTGAGGAGATAGAGGCCGTCGAGGACTTCGTAAACGAAAAGATAGTGGAGAACATCAGGGTCGAGGCCCGCGAGATGGAGATCAACGAGGCCCTCGCCAGGGGCGCAATAGCGCTCTTCGGGGAGAAGTACGGCGAGCGCGTGAGGGTGGTGGAGGTCCCCTCCGTGAGCATAGAGCTCTGCGGGGGCACCCACGAGAGGGCCACCGGCGAGACCGGCGCCTTCGCCATAGTCTCGGAGGGCAGCGTGGCCTCCGGCATAAGGCGCATAGAGGGACTCACCGGGCTCAGGGCCTTCGAGCACCTCAGGGACAGGAGCCGCACGCTCGAGGAGATATCGGCCGCCCTGAAGAGCGACAAGCCCCTGGAGGAAGTGCGGAGGATGCAGGAGCGGCTCAGGGAGCTCGAGCGCGAGGTCGAGAAGAGCCGGGCCTCGGCGGACAGGGACCTGGCCGCCCCCATCATGGAGGCCGCCAGGACCGTGGACGGAGTGAAGGTCGTGGCGGGCAGGGTGGACGGGCTCGACCAGAAGAGGCTGAGGGGCCTGGCGGACAACGTCCGGGACCGCATCGGCTCGGGAGTCATAGTGCTCGCCTCGGGCCTGGAAGACCAGGCCTCGATCGTGGCCATGGTGACCAAGGACCTGGCGAAGAAGTACCACGCCGGCAACATCCTCAAGGCCGTCGCCCAGGCGGCGGGGGGCCGGGGCGGCGGAAAGCCCGACATGGCCCAGGGCGGCACGAGGGAGCTGGGAAAGCTGGACAGCGCCCTGGATAAGGTATACGATATAGTCAGGGGCAACGAGTAGAAAACCCAACGGCGGAGGTCCCTTATGACTGTATTCGAGACCATCAGGAGAATGATGCTTGCCGGCTTCGGCGCCACCGAGAAGTTCAAGGAGGTCGTGGACGATTTCGTCAAGAGGGGCGAGCTCAGCGAGTCGCAGGGCGCGAAGCTCGTCAAGGAGTGGAGCGAAAAGGCCGAGAAGGGCTCGGCCGACCTCGACAAGACCTTCGGCGAGGTGGTATCCAAGACCCTCGAGAAGATGAACCTCCCGAGCAGAGACGACCTGAAGCGGTTGGAGGACGAAGTGGAGTCCCTCTCCGCGAGAATAGAAAAGCTTGAGAAGGGCGGAGGGGCCAAATAAGCGCGCTTCTGCAGATATTCCGCCTCAAACAGACTTACAGGTCCGCCAAGAGGCTCCAGCAGATACTCAACGTCTTCATCGGCCA
>JASFVA010000185.1:0-4087 GCA_050050055.1 Nitrospirota bacterium | reverse complement strand
GGAAGACGTATTTCTCGTCGCGCTTGTTTCCGGCTATGACCACGGCCTCGCCGTATTCGTCGTAGCCGGGCCTCCCGGCCCTGCCCGCCATCTGCTTTATCTCTATGGCCGAGACGGGCTCCATGCCCAGGCCCGATTCGTACCTCAGCCAGTCCCTGATTATCACTCGCCTGGAGGGGAGGTTGAGGCCCATGGCGAGGGTGGTGGTCGACACGACGACCTTCAGCCTGTTCTGCCTGAAGGCGTCCTCGATGAGCTTTCGCTGGGAGTAGTTTATGCCCGCGTGGTGGAAGGCCGCGCCCTTCGAGACGCAATCGGCCAGCCTCCGGCAGATGCGCGTGGGCTCCCGTGTAGTGCCGAGCACTCCGTCGGAGAGTTTCTTAAGTGACCTTTCCTCTTCCGCCCGAAGCTCCAGGTGCTCGGCGACCCTCCGGGCCACGGCCTCGGTGGATTTCCTCGTGTTTACGAATATTATCGCCTGCCCTTCCTCATTCACCGTCTCGAGGGCCAGGTCCACGGGGGCCGAGCGGCTTTTCTCGGGGACCCACTTTACCACGCCGTCGTTGAAGACGACGGCTCCGTTGTGGAAGACGCCCTCCCGGAGCGGCACGGGCCTCCACTCCGACTGGACGAGCCGCGCCCCCAGCCACCCGGCGATCTCCGCGGCGTTGGGTATCGTGGCGCTCAGGGCCACGATTCTGAGCCCCGGGTGCATCTCCCTCAGGCGGGCGAGGACCACCTCGAGGGTGGGCCCCCTGTGGCCGTCGCCAAGGAGGTGCACCTCGTCGGCTATGACCAGGCCCACGTCCTTGAGCCAGGAGGTCCGGTGGCGGATGATGGAATCGATCTTTTCGTTCGTGGCTATGACCACGTCGGCGTCCTGGAGCCAGGGGGCGGAGCTGTCGTAGTCGCCGGTGCTCAGGACGGTCCGTATCCTTCGGTACCTGGAGGAGAAGTCCCCGTACTTTTCCCCGGCCAGCGCTCTGAGCGGGACAAGGTATATTACCTTTCCGGTCTTTTCGAGCAGGGTCTTTAGTATCGCCATCTCGGCGATAAGGGTCTTGCCCGAAGCCGTGGGCGCGGCCACCACCAAGGAGTCGCTGCTACTGAGAAGCCCCGCCTCGAGGGCGAGCTCCTGAGTGGGGTAGAGCCTCGTGAGCCCCGTGGAGGCGAGGGCCTTCACCATCTCCTCCGTGCCGCCGTGGCTTAGTATGTCCCGCAGGCGCATGCACTAATTATCACACAAATGGTCCTGGGGTTTGGAAATCGCCATTTGCCGGGGAGGGGGCGTCCATCCGATTTTATGGCAATTGGAGATTGTTTGCGGCCGTAAGGGCAAGGGCGATGATTTGGGAAAAAGCTGCCCGGATGCGGGACGCTAAGCCTTTTCCACCCTAACGCCCAGGTCTATCTCCTCGAGCACCCCGGCCACGTGCTCGCAGCGCTCCCTGGGGCCGCTGTAGCAGACGGCCTCGCCTTCGCTGTGGGCGCGCCAGGCGATATCGGCGGCCCTCTCGGCGGAACAGCCCGTGGCCAGCATCAACTGCCCTATTACTTCGTCGAAGCTGTGCCAGTCGTCATTCAGGAGTATGACGTTCCAGGGCTCGATGACCAAACTGGAGGTGCCCTCTAAGTGCGACTCCTTCGTGCTCATGCACTATAATAAGCAATGAGTGTTGATTTTTGAAGGGGGTGCGGAGGCGTTGGACAGGTCCCTGCGGAAAGGCGAGCGCAACTATTACCTGAGCCGCGGGCACGCCCTGGATTTCGACCGGCGCTCGGCCTCCCCCCGGAGCCTGGGGCGCCACAGGGCCGTGGCCCGGAAGCTTGCGGAATTCATCTCCGGGGGCGACCTCCTGGACATAGGCTGCGGGAGCGCCCGCATGCTCGTAGTTATAGCCGGGGAGCTTCCGGCGGTTCGCATCACGGGGATGGACGTATCCGGGGAGATGCTGTCGCTTGCCGGGGAAAACGTCCGCGAGGCGGGCCTCGAGGACCGCATAACCCTCAAGGAGATGTCCGCCGAGGAGCTCCGGGATTTCCCGGCCGACTGTTTCCGGGCCGTGCAGAGCCACGGGGCGTTTTCCGGATGGCTGGAGCCGGAGGGGAGCCTCCGGGAGATACGGAGGATTCTGAGGCCCGGCGGCATACTTTATCTCAGGGACTGGAACCGCTCAGCGCCGGAGGAGGCCCTTGGGCCATACCTCGAATCGGCAAGCCCGGAGCAGGCCCGGCGCGTGAGGATGGCGTACGAATCCTCTTACACCTTCGTGGAGTTCGGGGCGCTACTGAGGGATTCGCCCCTGGCGTTAGTGGAACTCGGCGCGGAAGGGCTCTGGATGGAGGCCGTGCTCAGGGCCGAGAAGTGACCGATGCCCTCAGACTTTCCAGGCCGCGTGTTTGAGGCTTTCGCGCGTGGGTACGGGCTCGACGGGGCCTAAGGCCCTTTCGTATCTCCTTGCAGCCTGCAGAACCCGCTCCTTGAGGGTGTTGTCGCTGATAACTCCGGAGCGGAAGTCCACGGCGATCTGGTAGAACGCGTCGAGTATCTCCCTCTCTACCCAGTGCAGTTCGCTACCCATCTCGGGGCTCCCTGTTTCATTGTTCCTACTCGAACCTGTAGTGCTTTCTTACGTCCTCGAGAATCTTCCAGGTGCAGGACATCCCCCTGGGGAAAGTCACCAGGTCTCCCTTGCCCATCCTTAGCGGCTCGCCGCCCTCCGGCGTGACCTCCACGTCCCCTTCGAGGAAGTAGCAGGTTTCGGCGGCCTCGTAGACCCACGGGAACTCCGAGGCCTCCTTGTCCCATATGGGCCAGCCCGAGACGCCCAGGGCCTCGATTCTCTCCCTGTCGGGCTGCCGCTCTATCCGGATATCTTTAGATACGCCTCTTCCAGCCGTCATAGCCTCACTATAGCAGAACCCCGCCGGATTGCAACAAAGTCGAAAAACCCTTTTGGCGGTGATTGTTACGAACCTATGAATTGATATAAGATATTTAATATGGATTCGTGGCTCAGAGATATGATGAACTTTCTGACGGTGAAAACCTACCGGCAGGCCAAGAGGCTGGTGCGCATCGTGGTGGGTTTTACCCTTCTGATAATAGGCGCTTTACTGATCGTGCTTCCCGGCCCGGCGTTTGTCGTGATCCCCCTCGGACTCGTCGTTCTCGCCGGAGAGTTCGCCTGGGCCAGGAGGCTCCTGAACAGGTTCAACGACGGCATAAACTCCGGATACAGGGGCCTGAGAAGGTTTTTCTAAGACTTGCGAAGGTTTTTCAATTCTTCCGGGAGCCTCCGGGGCTTGCCCCCCGGTCCCACGCAGGCGAGGGTGACCTCGGCCTCGGCAATCAGGGCGCCGTCCCTGACTACCCGCTGGCCGAATGTGAGCGAGGCGTTTTTCACTTCCTTCAATTCCGTATTTATCTCGATTACGTCCCCGAGCGCTGCGGGTCGCCTGTAGCTTATGTCGACGTGGGTGACGGTGAAGACGAAGCCTTTTCTGTGGAACTCGGCGACGCTTATGCCGGCCCCGGCGAGAAACTCCGTCCTCGCCCGCTCGAGGAACCTCAGGTAGTTGGCGTAGTAGACCACGCCCCCGGCGTCGGTGTCTTCGTAGTAGACCTTTAACTTCAAGCCTGCCATCGCCTTAAAGGATAACAGATTCAGGAGCGGGCGCGGGAGCCCGGGCGCCCTTCACCGAGCCGGGCGGCTATGTCCCGGGCGAATTCGCCGAGGGATTCGTCCCTGGCCCCGAGCACAACGTAGTTTCTGCACTTTTCGAGGTTCTGGAGAATTTTCCCCCTCGATTCCACCGCCCCGGCGGACCTGCCCCCGGCGGCCACGGCTTCGGCTATGTCTGCGCTTGAGACGTCCTTGCTCGTCGAGCCGCCGGCGTAGTAGATGGGGAGCACCGCCAGGTGGTCGCCGGGCCTCAACCCCTCTGCGAAGGCCTCTACGTAGCCTTCCTTCATGAGCCTCACGGGGGCGTAGCCGTGGGGCTGGAACACGTAGCAGACGCTCTCGCCCAGGCCCCGAGCCGCCTCCATGAGGGCGCGAATCTTGTGGGGGTTGTGGGCATAGTC
>JASFVA010000184.1:0-4097 GCA_050050055.1 Nitrospirota bacterium | reverse complement strand
GCGATCTCCACCTGCCTCTTGGCGATGAGGGGCCTGGCTATGGAGGTGCCCATCAGGTAGCCCCCCTCGTAGACGGCGTTGGCCCTCAGCATGGGGAAGACGTAGTCCTTCACGAACTCCGCCCTCAGGTCCTCCATGTAGACCTTCAGGGCCCCTGTCTTGACGGCCTTGGTCTTTACGGCCTTGAGGTCCTCGTTCTGCCCCAGGTCGGCGCAGAAGGCGATGACCTCCGTGCCGTATTCCTCCTTGAGCCATTTTATCGCGACAGAGGTGTCCAGGCCGCCGGAATAAGCAAGGACTACCTTTTTCATTGCTACCTCCAGATATGGCGATGGCGGCCAAAAGCCGCCTTCAGGATTTTAACCTTATCACAAATTTGAAAAAAATGTAAAACCACTTTCCGGCCTCCGAAGGTTGTTGCCGTCCGGGCGTCAAGGCATTCCGCGACCGCCTTTCCCGCTGTTCTGTCATGAAGCCGAAAGCCAGCGCAGGGGCGTCTGCTCACGCGCTTAAAGCGCCGGGGGGCACGCCGCCGGGCATGCGCGTCATTCGTGATATGGGGAATTCGGAAAGGCTATTTTCGAAGAGGAAGCGGGGCCTCCCCGGCGGAGGGCTCAGTAGTTTTCCACCATCTCCCAGACGCCGCAGGGGCATATGCCGGCGCAGAAGCCGCAGCCGATGCACTTGTCGGCGTCCACTACGTACTCGTAGGAGCCGTCCTCGTGCTCCACGCGGCTTATGGCGTCCCAGTAGCAGGTGGCCTCGCACATGTGGCAGTCGCGGCAGGTGGCGCAGGACATGCACGCGTTGGCCTCGGCCTCGGGCTTGAACTCCCCGATGCGGCAGACGTCGTAGTAGTCCGTGTGGATCCTTTCGTAGGGGACGACCTCCTTGACCTCGGGCATGGCGTCGAAGTGCGAGAGCTCCGAGTGGATGTGCTCCGCCGCCGTCCTCCCCTGGCCGATGGCGTGGGTGACCAGGCCGGGCTTCGTGGCGTCGCCGATGGCGTAGACCTTGGGGTCCGAGGTAAGGCCGTTTTCGTCCACGTCTATCCAGCCCCTCTCGGTGTGCACCGAAGGGGGCAGGAAATCCAGCACCGGCACCTCGCCTATGGAGACCACCACCAGGTCCGCCGGGAGCGAGGAGCCGTCGTTGAAGCGGATGGTCCTCTTCTTCTTGTCGTAACGCTCGGTGAACTTCGGCCAGATTATCTCGGTGCCCAGCCTGTCGGCCTCCTCGAGCTCCTTGCCGAAGGCCGCGGGCTTCTGCACGTCCACGGCCACGACCTTCTCCGCCCCGCAATTGTACGACTGTATCGCCACGTCCATGCCCACGTTTCCCGCGCCTATGACCACCACGTTCTTGCCCGCAAGCGTCGGCAGGTCGCCGTAGTTAATGCCCTTGAGGAAATCGTAGGCGTGCACCGTGTCCTCCACGCCGGGGAACCTGAGCTTCCTGGGCTCGTGGGCCCCGCAGGCCACGACGACGAAGTCGTGGTCGTTGTATATCCCTTCGAAGTCCTTGAGCGTTATCCTCTTTCCGAGGTGAACGTCGACGCCCACCTCCTGGAAGCGGGATATCTCCTTCTTCAGCACCTCCCGGGGGAGCCTGTCGCGGGGAATGCAGAGCTCCAGCTTGCCGCCCAGCTTGTCCTCGGCCTCGTAGAGGTCCACGTCGTAGCCCTTGAGGCCCAGCTGCCAGGCCGCCGAGAGGCCCGCCGGGCCTCCGCCGATCACGGCTATCGAGTAGTCCTTTTTGGCCTCGCGCTCCGGGGCCGGGAGCTCGAGGGCGAGGCTTCCGAACTCCTTGATGTTGAGGGGCCTGTCTATCTTCCCCCGGGTGCAACTCTGCATGCAGAGGTTGGGGCATATCTGGCCGCAGACCGTGGCCGGAAGCGGGCTGTACTGGAGCACCAGGTTGAGGGCCTCGGCCATCTTCCCCCGCCTTATCAGGGCGGCCCGCTTGTGCGAGGGTATCCGCGTGGGGCAGGCGTAGGCGCAGGGGGGGGCGTATTTCTCGTTGGCCCAGACGGGCCTGTTGCGCCTTTCCTCGCCCGTGGTCACGTAGGGCAGAAGAGTGCGCTCGTGGGAGATGTAGGGGCCGAATATGCCGCCTCCCCCGACTTCCTGCTCCCACTTGTCCGCCCTGAACCCGGACATCGAAAGCGGGAGCTTCTTCAACTTCTGCTTTTCCTGGGGAGTGTAGGCGATGAGCTTCCTCCAGTCGGCTATGGACCTGGTGAGCTCTTCGTAGTGCTCCGTCCTGCCGATGGCCCTGAGGAAGGGCTTCATGTTCTTCGTGAGCCATTCCCAGTCCTGGGGGGTCAGCTCCGCGCACTTGACGTCCCCCTCGCTCCACCCCCGGATGGGCCCGCGGAAGTATATGGTCCCTCCCACCATGCCCACGCAGGGGCGGTAGCCCAGCACCTCCTGGGGGTCCCGGGGGTCCACGCCGCAGACCACGGCTATGCCGCCGGCCTTGAACTCCGCGAAGCTGTCGCCCACGGAGCGGAAGTACCACGACTCCGGGGGGTCGAACCTGGGGTTGTACTTGGTCATGGTGTCGCAGCGGGCCCCGCCCCCGCCCCGGACGTAGAGCTTGCCCTGGGCCGCGGCGTTGTGGGCCCCGTTGGTGACGTCGCCGAGCACCGTTATGGTGGCCCCGCAGTTTATCCAGCCCACGTCGTCCGAGACGCCGCCCTTGACGACTATCTCGGTGCCCGTCATGCCCATGGAGCCCAGGCGCTGCCCCGCCGGTCCCTCGACGGTCAGCTTCACCTTCTCGCCCCTGGGCCAGATGCGCCCGCCGATGCCGTGCTGCCCGTCGGCCTTCACCAGGAGGTTCCGCGCCCCCTTCCGCACGGCCTCCTGTATGCTCTCCTCCAGGACGCGCGAGGAGACCCTCTGGCCGGCGGCCGTGCCCTCGACGACGACCCTGCGGCCCCGCCCGGGGGCGGCGGCTTTCTTCCCCGGCGCCTTCTTACCGGCGGTCGTTTTCTTCTTAGCAGGCATAGTTTATCTTCAACCTCTCGGCCATGGCCGCGTCGTCTATGCTCAGGCCGTCGGACATGCCTATGGGAAGCTCCGTGGAGCGGCCCATGGGGGCGAATATCTTCCTCAGCTCCGTGTCGGCGGCCTTGAAGACCTCCACCACCCTCTCGGCCACGCGGTCGGCGTCGAGGCGGCGGTAGAGCTTGGGGTCCTGGGTGGTGATGCCCCTGGGGCAGCGCCCGGTGTTGCAAAGATTGCAACGGTTGTATTCGTCTCCGTAACAGTCGGCCGCGGCCTGCATTATGTACTTGCCTATGGAGACGCAGGAGGCCCCGAGCATGAACAGCGCCGCGGCGTTGGCCGCCAGGTTTCCCTTCTTGCCCACTCCCCCGGCCGCTATGAGGGGGAGCTCGTTCTGCCTCCCCTGCCTCACCAGGTCGAGGTAGCACTCCCTGAGGTTGGAGGCGATGGGGTGGCCCATCTTGTCCATGGAGACGTTGTAGGCCGCCCCGGTCCCCCCGTCCTCGCCGTCTATGGAGAGGGCGGCGGCGTAGGGGTTCCTGGCCAGGTTGTTGAGCACGGCCCGGGCCGTGTTCGTGCCCGATATCTTGGGGTACACCGGCACCCTGAAGCCCCAGGCCATGGACATGGACTGTATCATCTTGGCCACGGCCTCCTCGATGGAGTACTTCGTCTGGTGCGTGGGCGGCGAGGCCAGGTCCACGTTGGTGGGCACGCCCCTTATCTCGGCGATGAGCTTCAGGACCTTGTAGCTCATAAGCAGGCCGCCGTCGCCGGGCTTGGCGCCCTGGCCGTACTTTATCTCTATGGCGCAGGGGTCTTCCTTCATGTGAGGGATGGCGTGCACTATCTCGTCCCAGCCGAAATAGCCCGAGGCTATCTGGAGTATGTAGTACTTGAGGTACCTCGACTTAAGGAGCCTGGGCGGCATGCCGCCCTCGCCGGTGGCCATCACCACCGGCATCCCGAGCTCCTCGTTGAGGTAGGCCACCCCCATGGCCAGCCCCTCCCACATGGGCGGCGAAAGGGCGCCCACGGACATGGAGCCGATCATTATGGGGTATATCTCCCTCACGGGCGGAACGA
>JASFVA010000183.1:0-4101 GCA_050050055.1 Nitrospirota bacterium | reverse complement strand
TTGAGGGCCTTTCGGGCAAGCTCCATCGCCTTGCGCGACGTAAGCCCCCGGGGCTTGTCGAGGTTTACCACAGCATGCATCCGGATATTCTATCAACTGCCCCCGGCGGCTTTCCACCGGCTCCGGCGGCGGGGGCCTCAGCGGAGATAGTAGTACCCCGAGAGGGAGTAGATGAAATGGCCCGTGACGGTGAGGGCGTCCATCCCCCATTCCTCGGGAAGCGGCCAGTAGGGGTCGCCGTCCCGCAGGGCGGCGAGGGCGGCCTTGTCGAGGCTCTGCCAGCCGGAGGTCCTCACGAGCTCCACGGCCCCCAGGGAGCCGTCCTTCTTTATGACGAACTTTATCACCAGGTCGCCGTATATCCCCTCGGTGGCCGCCTCGCGGGGGTATTCCCAGACGGCCTCTATGCGCGCCTTCAGCCTCCTCATGTAGCTGTACCGGCGTATCTCCTCGGTGTCGAAGGTGATGCCGCTGTCGGGGGGCCTCGGCGGGCGCCCCTTCTCTATGACCCCCGCAAGGACGTCGGGGTCGAAAAGGCGCTCCTTTGCGCCCTTGGCCCCAGCCCTCCCCTCGCCGGCCTCTTCGCCGCCGGGCTCCCCGGGGACGGCGGGGGCCGGTCCCTCGCCCGGCCCGGGCGCCTCAGGGGCCTTCTCAAAGGGCGAAATGGCTTCCCCCTCCGCCCCGGCTTCGGGCTCGCCCCTTGCGGGCGGCTCGGAAGGCGGCGGCTCTTTCGGCGGCCTCGACTTGAGCACCCTGGCCGCCTCCCTCTCCTCTTCGGGCTTCGGCTCGGGCTTCGGCGGCGGGGCCTTCCTGGCCGGCTCCGGCTGGACGGGCTCCGGAGCACGTTCCACGGCCCCCGGCGGTAAGGTTTCCGGCGGTATGGGCTCGGGCGGCACTATGCGCACGATGTAGGGCTCCCGGCGCTCGGGCGGCCTCTTTTCAGGCGCGAAATAGTAGAGCGCTGCGGCCGCCGCCACGTGCAGAAGGACCGACAGCGCGATGAACAGCCCGAGGTTTGATTCGAAGTCCCTAATATTCATGAAGGAAAACGGGGAGGACGATATTTTCGTGAAACGGGCCTGCTCACTCCCTGTATTCTATAATATTACTTTCCCGCGGGCGAGCGCACGGTCATGACGGGGCAGGGGGCGCCCCTCACTACTCTGGCCGCCGTGCTCCCGAAGAGCACCCTGTCTATGCCGCTTCTGCCATGCGTGCCCATCACGACGAGGTCCACTCCCTTGTCCGCCGCGAATTCGAGGATTTCCTCGAAGGGCAGGCCGGAGACCACCGCCTTTTCGAGGTCGGCCACGCCGCCCAGGTGCTCCGCGGCGAAATCGTCGAGACCCTTCCCGGCGCTCGAGCGAAGCTCCGAGAAGAAGGTGTCGAGGTCCACGCTGGGCACGTACCACCCCGAGGCCTTGGCCACGTCGTAGACCACGTGCAGGGCATAGACCTTCGAGCCGTACTTCACGGCCAGGTCCGCCACGTAGGGGACGGCCGCTGCGGAGCCGTCGGAGAAGTCCGTAGGGAAAAGTATCTTCCTGAACATGATTACGCCCTCCTTAGAAAACGGGCCGCCTCCTCGGGCGAGGTGGGCACCACGTAGAATCCCGACCCCCACTCGAACCCCGCTGCCCTCTGGAGCCTCGGCACCACCTCTATGTGCCAGTGGAAGTCGTCCCCCAGGGTGTGCCAGCGGTCGCGCCTGGGTATCCTGTTAGGGGCGGTGTGTATCACGTAATTGTAGGAGGGCTCGCCGAGCACCTCCCGCATCCTCCTTATCGACGAGGCGAGCACCCGGCTCAGGTCGCCGAGCTCCTCCGAGGTGACGTCCTCGAAGGAGCACCTGTGGTCCTTCGGGGCTATCCAGAACTCGAAGGGATACTTGGGGGCGTAGGGACAGAAGACCAGGTAGCGCTCGCTCTCCATCACCACCCTTTCCTGGACCCTGAGCTCCTCGGCTATGATGTCGCAGTACACGCACCGCTCCTTGTAGTCGAAATAACCCTTCGCGCCGTCGAGCTCGGTCTTCATCCTCAGGGGGATGACGGGCGTGGCGATTATCTCGGAGTGCTGGTGCGTGAGGCCCGAGCCCGCCTCGCTCCCGGAGTTCTTGCACACCAGGACGTGCCTAATGCGCTCGTCCTCCTGTATCTCCGTCACCCTGAACCTGTAGAGTTCGAGCACCTTCAGGACCTGTTCGGGGCCCATGTCCTCGGGCCTCTGGCCGTGCTCGGGGACCTCCACCACCAGCTCGTCGGCCCCGACGGAGTTCATGGAGTCGTACATCCCCCGGCCTCGCCTGCCCAGGTCGCTTCCGGCGGAGAGGACCGGCCTGAAGCTCTGTATCACCCTCGCCCGCCAGGGGCCTTCGCCGTCGCGGGCGGCCATTATCTCGGGCGGGGCCTCGGCCTCGCGCCCGGCGCAGAGCGGACAGCTCTCCTCCTTAGGGGGCTCGGGAACCGAAGGGTAGTCCGAAGGAGCGAGGGAATCGCTCAGCACCGCAACCCACCTGGAGAGGATCGGGTCTTTTCTCAGTTCATGCATTCGAAGTTCTTTCGTATATGAGCCTCAGCCCCCTGAGCGTCAGGGAGGGCTCCACGTGGTCCGCCCTCTTCAGGGCCGGCAGAACGTGGTCGAGGGCCCCGCCTGTGACGACGACCCTGTAAGCTTCGCCCTCCAGGGCCTCGACCTCGGCGATTATCCGCTCCACGGCGCCCGCCGTCCCGTATATGATACCAGAAAGAATCGAGGCCGCGGTATCCCTGCCCAGGGGCGTCGGGGCAGGGGCCAGGGACACCCTGGGGAGCCTGGCCGTCTCGGAGAAAAGCGCCCCGGCCATGAGGTCCGGCCCGGGCAGTATGGCCCCTCCCTTGAAAACACCCCCCCCGCCCAGGAAGGTCACCGTGGTGGCCGTGCCGAAGGACACCACCGCCGCCGGGGCACCGAAGAGCTCGGCCGCCGCGGCGCACTCGGCAAGCCTGTCCGCCCCCACCTCCTCGGGCGTTTCCACCTCCAGGGAGAGGCCGTGGCCGCTCCTGTGGTCGACCAGGAGGGGGTCCCTTCCGGTGACGAGCTTCGCCGCCCGCGCCAGGGCCTGCGTAAGCCCCGGCACCACCGAGCAAAGCACCGCGCCACGGGGCGAAGCCCCGCCCCCGAGCATCCCCCTTATGGTCTGGGCGTATTCCTCGGGGGTCTTCGCCGGGCGGGAGTTGAGCTTGAAGGCCTTGAGGTCCCCGCCGTCGAAGATGCCGACGCTTATAGAGGTGTTGCCTATGTCTATGGCGAGCACCATGGCCCTATTATAGTGGGTTTGCCGTTGGATTTTAAGGGAGGCGCGCGGAGGCCGAGCTGTTGATTGCAAATGCCGGGCGCGGGCTACCTCGGCCCCACCAGCCTGAAGCTAACGGGCACCTCCACCCTCTCGGGGATGTGGGGGAAGGGGGCGGCCCGCCGGATTATCTTTACCACTTCGTCGTCGAGAATGGAAAAGCCCGAGCTCCGGACTATCTCTATGTCGTGGGGGGCGCCCCCCTCGTCGACGGCGAATCCCGCAAGCACCGTGCCCTCGAGCCTCCTTCGCCTGGCAAGGGGCGGGTAGGTGAGCTCCTCCTCTATGGCCTTCCTTATCCTTGCCAGGGCCTCGGCCCTCGAAAGCCCCGGCCCGGAAGAAAGGGCATAATCCCCGAACCCCGCCTGTGGGAAGCTCACTTCTCTCTCGGCGGCTCCAGCTGGCGAGACCTCGTCGGAAGTGGAGGAGGCCCCGGCGGAAGAAACTCCTTCCTCCTCCGAGAAGGCATCCCCGCCGGAGTCGGCCTCGATATTCTCAGGGGCCTTTCCAACAGCCGCGCTGGGCGGCTCGGGGGCGGCTGTTTCCTCGGCGGCGATCTTTCCGGCCTCGGGCGCAACAGGCTCCGGAGGGGGCGCCGCCTGAGGCTCCTTCTTCTTCTCTTCGGGCTCCGGCCGAGGGGGCGTCTTTTTAACCTGGGCCTTCTTGGCAGCCGGAGGCTCTTCCGAAGCGGGCGCAGCCTTCCCCTCTTCGCCCCCGGGGGCCACCAGCCTGGCCTCCTCGAGCTCCACGAAAAAGACTTCCTCCCC
>JASFVA010000182.1:0-4102 GCA_050050055.1 Nitrospirota bacterium | reverse complement strand
GGTTGGCCCTGCCGCCCTCGAGTTCGGCCTTGAGCCTGAGGAGCGCGTCCGTGGACAGGTGGCTCAGGAGCTCGTAGTAGCGGAGCATGAGGTCGTCGCTTATGGACATCACCTTTCCGAAGATCTGCGCCGGCTCCTCGGTTATGCCTATGTAGTTGCCGAGGCTCTTGGACATCTTCTTCACCCCGTCGGTTCCCTCCAGGAGGGGCATCAGCACGAGGCTCTGGGGCTCCTGGCCGTACTCCTTCTGGAGCGTGCGGCCCACCAGGAGGTTGAACTTCTGGTCCGTGCCGCCGAGCTCCACGTCGGCCTGGAGGACCACGGAGTCGTAGCCCTGCACGAGGGGGTAGAAGAACTCGTGGATGCTTATGGGGTTTCCCTTCTCGTAGCGGTTCCGGAAGTCCTCGCGCTCGAGCATGCGGGCCACCGTGTAGCGTCCCATGAGGCCCACCATCTCCACGGGGGTGAGCCCGTTCATCCACCGGGAGTTGAACTCTATGCGGGTCTTTTCGGGCTTGAGTATCTTGAATATCTGCTCCCTGTAGGTGCGGGCGTTTTCCTCCACCTCCTCCCCCGTCAGGGGCTTTCGCATCTCGTTCTTTCCGCTGGGGTCCCCTATCATTCCCGTGAAGTCGCCGATGAGGAATATCACCTCGTGCCCCAGCTCCTGGAACTGCCGCATCTTCTCTATGAGCACCGTATGGCCCAGGTGGATGTCCGGGGCCGTGGGGTCGAAGCCGGCCTTCACCTTCAGGGGGGCCTTCCCGGCGTAGGAGCGCTCGAGCTTCCCGAGGAGCTCCTCCTCCATGATGACCTCGGCCGAGCCGCGCTGGATGGTCTCCATCTGCTTTTCCGGCTTCTGCATTGAGATATGATACTTTATTAGCCCGGGGCGGTCAACGAGACGGGCGGGCGGTTTCCGCGGGGTTTGAAAGGGAGGCGGGGGGCCCGCGGCGCTAAGGCTTCCCCGCGAAGTTTTCCCTCGCGGAGGTTCCCCGGGGTTCCTTAAGATTCCCCGGGGGACCATGTTGTATGGAAAGGTGCATGGAAAGGTGCATGGAAAGGTTGTGTGGAAAGGTTGTATGGAAAGACCCCGTGGGATTATAATTGCACAAAACGCCGGAAAGGGGGGTAAGGGATGGAGAGCTCCGAGAGGCCGGCGGTAGTGACAGTCGTGGGATGGGCCTTCGTCCTGGTCTCCCTCCTGATGCTTCTTTCCGGGGGGATGGGCCTTGCCGCCGTGCTCCTGGTGGAGGGGGCAAGCCGAGCGGGCCTGCCCGAGGCCTTCGAGGGCGCGCCGGCGATGTTCTATGTCACGGTGGTCTTCATCAGGCACTTCGGGGCCCTGGCGGCCCTCCAGGTGGTGGTGGCCGCGCTGGTGCTCCTTTGCGCGGCCAGGTTCATGAGGCTCAGGGCCTGGGCCCGGTCGGCCCTGGAGCTCTTCACCTGGCTTTCCCTCCTGGGGCTTTTGGCCTTCGGCTTCCTGGTGGTCCGGGCCTGGCTGAAGATGACGGCCGAGATGCCCCCGGCCATGGCCGCGCCGCTTTCGGCGGGGTCCTTCAGCCTCCTGGGGGCGGTGCTCTGGGGGGCCCTCATGCTCTTGCTGGCGGCCTGCGCCGCGGTCCTCCTGTGGGCGCTCCGGAGCCCGACCGTGAGGGAGGCGGTCTCCTAAGCCGTGGAAAGGATAGCCATAACCATGGGCGAGCCCGGCGGAATAGGGCCCGAGGTGGCCCTCAAGGCGGCGGCCTCCACCCGGAACGTCTGCGTGCCCGTGCTGGTGGGCGACGCCGGGGTGTTCAGGGCCCTGAGGGGCAGGCTGGGCATCGACGCCACGCTGAGGGAGGTGTCTTCCCCCGAGGAGGCGGCCCCGGAGTTCGTGGCCCTGGTGGACACCGGCAGGGCCGGCGGCTTCAGGGTGGGCGCCCCCACCGCCGAGGGCGCCGTGGCCTCGGTCAATGCCATAAGGAGGGCGGTGGCCCTGGCCATGGAAGGGAGGGTCCACGCCCTGGTGACCTCGCCGATATCCAAGGAGGCCCTCAAGATGGCGGGCTTCGGCTGGCCCGGCCACACCGAGATGCTCGCCGAGCTCACGGGGGCCGGCGAATACACCATGATGCTCGTGGGCGGCAACCTCAGGGTGATACTGGTGACCATCCACTCATCCCTGAAGGACGTGCCGGCCCTCATCACCAATGAGTCGGTGGCCAGGACGCTGAGGCTCGCCGCCCTGGCGGCGGAGATGCTGGGCATCGGCTCCCCCAGGATAGCCGTGGCGGGCTTAAACCCCCATGCCGGCGAGGCCGGCATGTTCGGCCACGAGGAAAACGACATAATAGCCCCCGCCGTGGAGGCCGCCCGAAGGGGCGGGCTTCCCGTGGAGGGCCCCTACCCGCCCGACACGGTCTATTTCAAGGCCGCCAGGGGCGAGTTCGACATGGTGGTCTCGATGTACCACGACCAGGGCCTCATCCCCCTTAAGCTCCTGGCCTTCGAAAGCGGCGTGAACGTCACGGTGGGACTGCCCATCATAAGGACCTCGCCGGACCACGGCACGGCCTACGAGATAGCGGGGAAGGGGACGGCCAACCCCTCGAGCACCATAGAGGCCGTGAAGCTCGCCCTAAGGCTCAGGCTGCCCGGGCCCTGAGCGCTGTCGGCAGTTCCCGCGCTTCTGAAACCTCCGGGCGCGCCGCGCGCAGAGTGGATGAATACGGCGCGTAGCCGCCGTTTCAGCGAAGGCGGGAACCCAGGCGCAGAATGCCGGATTGCCCGGTCAAGCCGGGCAATGGCTCACAGGGAGAAAAGCCGACCTTAGACATGCGAATTCACTCATGGCGTCACAGAGATGATAAGGGCTGGCGCGCGCTCTCTCAGGAGGCGGGCTCGGGGGTCTTCTTCAGGTTTACGTAGAGCTGCTGGGCGATGGAAAGCAGGTTGTTAACCAGCCAGTAGAGCACCAGCCCGGACGGGAAGTTGAGAAACAGGAACGTGAATATCACGGGCATGAACATCATGAGCTTCTGCTGCTTGGGGTCCCCGGCGCTGGGGGTCATCTTCTGCTGCGCCACCATGGATATGCCCATCACGATGGGCAGGATGTAGTAGGGGTCCTTGGCCGAGAGGTCCTGTATCCAGAAGGCCCAGGGCGCCTCCCTGAGCTCTATGGAGATGAGGAGCACCTTGTACAGGGCGAAGAAGAATGGTATCTGTATGAGCATGGGCAGGCAGCCCCCCAGGGGGTTGACCTTGTGCTTCTTGTAGAGGCCCATCATCTCGGCCTGCATGCGCTTGGGGTCGCTCTTGTGCTGCTCGCGTATCTGCTGCATCAGGGGCTGCACCTGCTGGAGGCGCTTCATCGAGCGCTGGCCCTTGTTGACCAGGGGTATGAAGGGTATCCTGAGTATCAGCGTGAGGATGACGATGGACCAGCCGTAGTTGCCCAAGATGCCGTAGAGCTTCTTCAGGAGCCAGAAGATGGGCCTGGCCAGTATCGAGAAGAACCCGAAGTCCACGATGTTCCTGAGGCTCTCGCCGGCCTCGCCCAGGTGGTCCTGGCTCTTGGGGCCCGCGTAGAGGGTCAGGGCGTGAGAGCCCGTCGCGCCCTTGAGCGACAGGGCGGGCGAGTCCCGCAGCATCCAGGCCTTGGCCTCCGCCATGGGCGTTTCTGGCACGAGGGCCGCGCAGAAGTACTTGTCCTCCACGGCCACCCACTTTATCTCCTGGCCGGGGAAGACCTTGGGCCCCTCGTCCAGGTGCTTGGCCTTCACCTCCTCGAGGTCGGCTCCCATCTGGAATACCGGCCCCACGTGGGTGTATCTTCCGTCTTTCTTGTGGATGCCGAAGTCGCCGCCCAGGGTAAGCTGGTATTCCGGGACGCCGCTCACCTCGTCCCTTATTTCCATGGTATAGGTGTCGTGGTGGAAGGTGTAGGTCCGCCTTATGGAGACGCCCTCCGCGGCGTAGGTGAAGACCAGCGAGCCCGTGGGCCTCCGCCCGGAAAGCACCAGGTTCTCCGAGGCCACCGAGAAGTTCTTCGAGGAGACGGAGAAGTCGTCCTGCCAGCCCAGGGCCAGGGCCTCGTAGGGGCCTCCCTTGCTGAGGA
>JASFVA010000181.1:0-4111 GCA_050050055.1 Nitrospirota bacterium | reverse complement strand
CCCGCCGTGGACGCGGCCCTGGCCCTCCAGATGATAAGGACCGGCACGGTGCCCCCCACGCTCGGCGCGGAGCCCCTGGACCAAAGGGCGAAGTTCGATGTCGTAAGGGGCGGGCCGCTCGAGGCCCCCGTGAGGCGCGCGATGGTCTCCTCCACGAGCGTGGAGGGGCAGTGCGCGGCCTTCGTCCTTGAGGCGGCGGCATGAGGTTTCTCTACTACGACAGGGTCGCGAAGATGGAAAAGGGAAAGTCCATCGAGGGCGTAAAGGCCTTCTCGCTTTCCGAGGAGTTCCTGAAGGGGCATTTCCCCCGGAAGGCCCTCGTGCCGGGGGTGATATTCATAGAGGCCATGGCCCAGCTCCTGGGTTGGCTAATAATCTACTCCCACGACTTCGGGGTATCGCCCATAATGTCCCTCGTGGAGGGGGTGGACGTCGCCCCGGACCTCAGGCCGGGCTTCACGGCCCAGATGAGGGGAGAGATAATATCCACCTCCAAGCGCGACACCCTGGGCCGGGCCGAGACCCTCGTGGAGGGCCGGAAGGTGGCCTCCATCGAGCGCATAATCTACAGCCACTTCCACGGGGCCTCCCCCGAGGAGCTCCGGGCCCGCTTCGAATACTATAGCGGCCTCGGGGCGGACGAGATTCGATGAGCGCAAGAAGGGTCGTGATAACCGGCATGGGCGTGGCCACCTCAAACGGCCTGGAGGTCCCTGAAAACTGGCGGAAGGCCCTCGACGGAGTCTCGGGCTTGAGGAAGCTCGACTACCCCGGGGCGGAAAACTCCCCCGTGCAGGCCGTGGGACAGATAACGGAGGATGACTGGCGGAGGATAGCCGAGGAGTTTCCCGAGGACGCCCGCCGCGAAGGCGAGCGCTCGACGCTCTACGCCCTCTGGTCGGCCAGGCGGGCCCTGGAGGAGGCGGGCCTCGTATCGGGGGGAAGGCGCGGCCGCTTCGGCGTGAGCATGGCCAAGGGCCTGGGCATAAACAGGCCCGAGGACATCTCAAGCTGGCTCTCCGGGGGAGGCTCCTTCGACTACGGGCGCTTCGGCCGGGAGCTCCACAGGGTGCACAGGGAGTCCATCATCCGGAACCTCACCCACTGCACCTCGGGCCTCATCGCGAGGAAATTCTCCCTGGGGGGCCTCAACCGCACCGTCACCACGGCCTGCGCCTCGGCCACCCAGGCCATAGGCACGGCCTTCCGGAGCGTCAGGCGCGGCGAGGCCGACGCGATGGTGGCCGGCGGGACCGACAGCATGATAAACCCCGTGGGCCTCGTCTTCTTCGTCCTTTTGGGGGCGGCCTCCACCTGGGAGGGCGACCCGGCCCTGGCCTGCCGCCCCTACGACCGCAGGCGCTCGGGCCTGGTCATGGGCGAGGGGGCCGGGGTGGTGGTGCTCGAGGAGCTTTCCCACGCCCTCGAAAGGGGCGCGGCCATCCACGCCGAGGTGGCTGGCTACGGGGCCTCCCTGGACTCCCACGAGCTCACGGCCCCCCACCCCGAGGGCTACGGCGCGGAGATCTCCATGAGGCGGGCCCTCGAAGACTCGGGGCTTGGGCCCGAGGACATAGACCACATAAACGCCCACGGCACCTCCACGAAGCTAAACGACGCCGTCGAGACCATGGCCATAAAGAGGGTCTTCGGCAGCCGCGCCCCGGCAATATCCATTAACTCCACCAAGTCCATGCTGGGCCACCTCCTGGCCGGCGCCGGGGGCCCCGAGCTCGTCTTTACGGCCCTGAGCGTCAGGGAGGACGTTGTGCACCCCACCTTGAACCTCGACCGCCCGGACCCCAAGTGCGACCTCGACTACACCGCCGGCGTAAAGAGGGAGAGGCGGGTCAGGGCCGCCCTTTCGAACTCCTTCGGCTTCGGCGGCCAGAACTCCACCATAGCGGTGAAGAAGTATCAGCCATAAAGAATAAAGGAGCCTCCCGGACCATGAAGAACGCTTCGATGACCGTAACCACGATAGTCATGGCGGCGCTCTGCGTCGCGGCCCTCGCCCTGGCCTACCAGAGGGGGAGGCACATCGAGGGTCTGGCAAACGCCAGGAACCTCACGCTCCAGGTGCTGCCCCTGCTCGTCTTCGCCTTCATCCTGGCGGGGATGGTGCAGGTGCTCATACCCAGGGAGCTGATTTCGCAGTGGCTCGGCGAGGAGTCGGGCTTCAGGGGGATACTGATAGGCTCGGCCACGGGGGCCTTCCTCCCCGGGGGGCCTTTCGTCACCCTGCCCATAGTGATGGGGTTCGTGAAGGTGGGCACCAGCATGCCCGTGGCGGTGTCCATGATAACCGGGTGGGCGCTCTTCAGCATCGCCCGGTTCCCGATGGAAGTGGGCATACTGGGGCCGAAGCTCGCCCTCGTGAGGTTCGCCTCCGTTATAGTGCTCGCGCCCCTGGCGGGCCTCATAGCTGGCCTGATAGTGAAGCTCCTCAAAATAACGTGAAGTTGTGGTAACGGGCGCTAAAATTTTATATTAGAGGCCATGAATATCGAGCTCGAAGGAAAGGTGGCCCTCGTGACCGGGGCCTCCCGGGGAATAGGCCGGGCCATAGCCCTCGCCCTCGCCGAGGCGGGCGCCCACGTGGCCGTAAACTACGCAAAGAGCGACGAGAAGGCAAAGGCCCTGGCGGAGGAGATAGGCGCCACGGGCGGAAGCGCCGAGGCCCTGAAGGCCGACGTTTCCGAGCCCGAAGAGGTGGAGGGGCTCTTCGGCAGCATAGGAGAAAGGCACGGGAGGCTCGACATACTCGTAAACAACGCCGGCATCATAAAGGACAACCTCCTGGCGGGGATGTCGCTCGAGGAATGGGACAGGGTCATGGCGGTGAACCTCCGGAGCGCCTTCCTCTGCTCGCGGGCGGCGGTGGAGCTGATGATGAGGGAGCACTCCGGGGCGATAGTGAACGTGGCCTCCACGAGCGCCGTCGCGGGCGGCCGGGGCCAGACCAACTACGCCGCCTCGAAGGGGGGCCTGCTGTCCTTCACCCGGGCGGCTGCCGTGGAGCTCGGGGGTAAGGGCATCAGGGTGAACGCCGTGCTGCCGGGCATGGTGGTCACGGACATGTCCTCGCGGGTGAGAAAGCGCGCGGGCGAGGAGATCCTTAAAAGGACCCCCCTGGGCAGGTTCGGCGAGCCCGCGGAGATAGCGGACCTCGTGGTCTTCCTGGCCTCCGACCGGGCCTCCTACATAACCGGGCAGGGGTTCGTGGTGGACGGGGGGCTGAGCATATCATGACGGGGGTGCGCCAGGGGGTGGACATGGTCACGGTCTCAAGGCTGAGGGCCCTCTGCGAAAGGCACGGGAAGTTCGTCGAAGAGACGTTCACGGAAAGTGAACGAACGTACTGCATGTCCAAACGGGACCCCTACCCCCACCTGGCCGGGCGGTTCGCCGCCAAGGAGGCGTGCCTGAAGGCCCTGGGAAGGGGGCTCCGGGGCGCGGGGGGCATGCTCCGGGAGATAGAGGTGGCCCGGGAGCCCTCGGGCAGGCCCTCCCTCAGGCTTTCGGGGCGCGCCGGGAAGCTCGCCGGGAGGCTGGGAGTTAGCGGGCTGTCGGTTTCCATCTCGCACACCGGGGACCTGGCCGTCTCCACGGTGGTCCTGACGGGAAGGGAGGCGGGAAGTTGAGATACCTCCTCGTAGACCA
The DNA here is from genome assembly GCA_050050055.1 of Nitrospirota bacterium. Lineage (GTDB taxonomy): Bacteria > Nitrospirota > Thermodesulfovibrionia > Thermodesulfovibrionales > JdFR-86 > JARRNG01. The sequence continues at coordinate 448 of JASFVA010000181.1, read as the reverse complement.
CATAACCGACGTCGACGAGGGGAAGAGCATCAGGGGGATAAAGAACGTCGCCATGAGCGAGGACTTCCTGGACTGGCACTTCCCGCGAAACCCCATCATGCCCGGGGTCATGATGCTCGAGGCCATGGTGCAGCTTGCGGGCTGGCTCGCGGCGGCGAGCTCCGGGTTCTCCGACTGGGTGCTTCCCACGAAGGTGCGCAGGTGCAACTTCTACCGCTTCGCCCTCCCCGGCGACCAGGTGGAGGTGGAGGTGGAGATGGCCGAGGAAGAGGGCGTGAGGGTCTTCAGGGGGATGAGCAAGGCCGGGGGCAAGAAGTGCGTGCGCGCGGAGTTCGAGGCCGACGTCGTCCCCCTCTCGGAGATAGAGGACGTGGAGGCCGCCAGGCACCACTTCCGGGTGCTCACGAGGGAGTTCGGGCTCTAAGATGAAGGGAAGGGCCGCAGCCGT
>JASFVA010000180.1:0-4128 GCA_050050055.1 Nitrospirota bacterium | reverse complement strand
CTTCGCCCTGGAGGTCGAGGGCAGGCTCAGGGCCGGGGGCATAAGGGCCGAGGCGAACCTGGACAACGAGAAGATAGGGTACAAGATCAGGGAGGAGACTGTCCGAAAGGTCCCCTATCTGGTTATAATAGGCGACAACGAGGTCTCCTCGGGCAAGATCACGGTCAGGAGACGCTCGGGAGAGAACATCGGCCCCTTCGGGGTCGATGAGTTTATTGATATTCTGGACGGAGAGATCCGGTCGAGGAGGTGACGTATAAGCAAGAACGTAAGGATAAACAATCAGATCAGGGTCGCCGAGGTCAGGCTGATAGACGCCGACGGCTCGCAGGTCGGCGTCGTGCCCGTAAAACAGGCCCTGGAGACGGCGAAGAGCAGGGACCTGGACCTGGTGGAGGTCGCCCCCAACGCGAAGCCTCCGGTCTGCAAGATAATGGACTTCGGCAAGTACAAGTACCAGCTCAGCAAGAAGCAGACCCAGAAGAAGACCCAGGACATGAAGGAGATAAAGCTCAGGCCCCGCATCGACACCGCGGACCTGGAGAGGAAAGTCAACAACATGAGGAAGTTCCTCGACGAAGGGCACAAGACCAAGGTGACGATGTTCTTCCGGGGGCGCGAGCGGGGCAGGCCGGACCTGGGAATGCAGGTCTTCGACAGGCTCAAGGAGATGCTCGAGGGCAAGTACAACATCGTCAACGAGCCGAGGTTCGTGGGCAACAGCATCACGATGGTGGTTGCCCCTAAATGACCGATAGACATCGAAGGAAGAGGAGGTTTAAGGGAAAGTGCCAAAATTGAAGACGCACAGGGGCGCGGCCAAGAGGTTCAAGCTCACCGGGTCGGGAAAGATCCGCAGGAACAGGGCTTACAAGAGCCACCTCTTGACGCACAAGAACGCCAAGCGCACCAGGAGGCTCAGGCAGTCCACTACAGTTTCTGCCACCCAGTATGCTAAAATAAGAACCTTGCTCAACGTTTAGAGCCCCCTTGGAAGCTTTTAATACACAGGAGGAGTAACCAGGATGCCCAGGGCAAAAGGTGGTTTCAAGACAAAGAGAAGGAGAAACAAGGTCCTCAGCCAGGCCAAGGGCTATTACGGCGGAAGGAGCCGGCTTTTCAAGACCGCCACGGAGGCCGTGGACAAGGCCCAGCTGCACGCCTACAGGGACAGAAAGGCCAAGAAGCGCGAGTTCAGGTCGCTCTGGATAGTCAGGATCAACGCCGCCGCAAGGGCCGAGGGGCTGACCTACGGCCGCCTCATGGAGGGCCTGAAGAAGGCCCGGGTGGGCCTCGACAGGAAGGCCCTCGCCGACATGGCCTATAACGACCCGGCCGCTTTCAAGGCCCTCGCCGACACCGCCAGGGAACAACTCTCCGCTTAAAAAATGCCTTCCCTCGAAGAGCTCAGGGAATCCTTCAAGGCGGACCTCGAAGGGGCCGCCACGACGGCCGAGTTCGAGCAGGTGAGGGTGAAGTACCTGGGCCGGAAGGGCCTTCTGACCGAGCAGATGAAGCAGATTGGCTCGCTGCCCCCGGAGGAGCGGAAGGCCTTCGGGCAGGCGGTGAACGAGCTGAAGGGGTTCATAAGCGGCGAGATAACCGCCAGGGCCGCCTCGCTCAGGGAAGAGGAGCTCAGGGGCAGGCTCGCCACCGAGAGCATAGACGTCACGCTCCCCGGCCGCCACGTGCCCTACGGTTCGGAGCATCCCATTAGCCGCACCCTCAACGAGATAATCGATATCTTCACCAGGATGGGCTTCGGGGTGGAGGAAGGCCCCGAGGTGGAGCTCGACTACTACAACTTCGAGGCCCTGAACATGCCCAAGGACCACCCCGCCCGGGACATGCAGGACACCTTCTACATAACCGGGGACTCCGTCCTGAGAACCCATACCTCGCCCGTTCAGGTGAGGGTCATGGAGAAGCGGAAGCCCCCGCTAAGGTTCATCGCCCCGGGGAAGGTCTACCGCTGCGACGCCGACATCAGCCACACCCCCATGTTCCACCAGGTGGAGGGCCTCATGGTGGACGCCGACATCTCCTTCAGCCACCTCAAGGGGGTCCTGGAGGCCTTCCTGCACGAGATGTTCGGCCCCCGGGTGCCCGTGCGCTTCAGGCCCAGCTTCTTCCCCTTCACCGAGCCCTCGGCGGAGGTGGACATCGGCTGCACCTTCTGCCGGGACGAGACGGGCGTGTGCAGGGTCTGCAAGGACAGCGAGTGGATAGAGATACTGGGCGCCGGCATGGTCCACCCCAGGGTCTTCGAGATGGCCGGCTGCGACCCCGAGCGCTACAGCGGCTTCGCCTTCGGAATGGGCGTGGAGCGCATCGCCATGCTCAAGTACTCCATAGACGACATAAGGCTCTTCTTCGAAAACGACCTGAGGTTCCTCAGGCAGTTCTAAGGTTTTTTCCTGAGTCAAATAGCCTGAAATATCAAGCCCATTAGCGTTAATACTTAATATTGAACTTGATATTGTTGGTGCGATGTGGTAAATATAGTTCTGTAATAAAGCCATCATGGGACTATGCAGGTACTCTAAACGCTTCTTTTGGCTTTTCCTTATAATCGGCCTGGCCGGATGCGTGGGGGTAAGGGCCAGCGTTCCGGGCACCCACGGGCTTCTGGCCGTCTCGGCAAGCCCCCGCTCGGCGGGCGTCACCTATAACGTGGGCGGGTTTTCCTTCCACGTGGTCCAGGCGCCCATGGACTGGCCGCTTACGCGCCGGGAGATAGACCGGATAGACGGCCTTCCCCCGAAAGACGCCATCCGCAAGGGGAGGGTCAAGAACTCGCCCTATACCGTCGGGGGGGTCAGGTACCAGCCCATGTCCGTGGGGGACGCAAAGAGCTACCGGGAGGTGGGGGAGGCCTCGTGGTACGGCTGGGAAACCCGCAACCGGAGCGGGGGCCACATGACGGCAAACGGGGAGGCCTTCGACCCCGACGGCCTGACGGCGGCTCACAAATTCCTGCCCCTTCCGACCTACGTGCGGGTGACGAACCTCGAAAACCACCGATCCATAATCGTCAGGGTCAACGACAGGGGCCCCTTTCCGGCTATCGCCAACCCCGGCTCCGGCGACAGGATAATCGACCTCAGCATGGGCGCCGCAAAGAGGCTGGGCTTCTACCGCCGGGGCACGGCGCGGGTGCTGGTGGAAACCGTCGAGGCGGGTTAGCCCGGGAAGCCCTTCCCCGGGAGAGTCCTTCAGCCCGCAGCGTGAGGGACGAAGCCGTATTTCCCGTAGATAAGCTGCGCCTTGCGCGAGAGCATGAAGTCCGTGAACCGGGCGGCGTTTTCGGGGTTGGGGGCCCCGGCGAGCCTGGCCATGAAATAATTCACCCTGTCGTGCTGGTCGAGCCCCGGGCCGACCTCCACGGCTTCCACCTTCTGGCCCCTCCTTTGGGCCTCCACGACCTCCGTGGCCCAGACCGGGCCCGCGTCGGCAAGGCCCCCCGCGATGCGCTCCGGGGTCTCCCTGTGGTGGACCGCCGTAAGGAGGGTCGTGCCGGAGGAGACCTTCTTCTCCAGGACCCGGCGGCGGAGGGCTTCGCCTCCGGCCTGGAGGTACATGTCGGCTATGTGCCGGCTTATGTCCTCCAGTTCCCCCGGCTGGGAGACCCGCACGTCGTCCCTGGCCAGGTCCTCCACGGCCCGGACGCCCCTGGGGTTTCCCCCGGCCACCATGATGACGAGCCTGTTGTGGAGGTACACCTGGTAGTCCTCCACGAAGTCATGCGCCTTGAGCTTAAGCATCGCCCCCTCGGAGACCGCGGTGTAGACGTCGGGCTCGCCCGTGAGCATCCTGTCTCCCAGCCAAGCGCCGCCGGCCAGTATCTGCCTTAGCTCGAGCCCCGGGGGCAGGGTCTCGTAAAAGATGCTCCGGACCAGGGGGTGCTCCTCACGGAATTTTCCGAGCAGCTCATCCATCACCATGAACTGGTTTCCGGCCATGAAAAGGACCAGGTCGGCGGTGTCCATGGCCTCTATGTTGTGGATGTCGTCTGTCCTCCCAAGGGGGACGTATGGCATGACGGCGCGTGGTTCCAAAAACGTGGCCCTCCGTGAAGGTATATTCGAGCGCGACGACGACTCGCCATGTAAGGTATCAAGCGGGAGA
>JASFVA010000179.1:0-4129 GCA_050050055.1 Nitrospirota bacterium | reverse complement strand
TGGGTATGAACATCCTGGAAAAACGCATCGGCACCTCCAACAGATACTTGAGCTAACAGAATTGAGCTAATAGATAGAATAGTTTTTTTATGCCCGCTTTTCAAGGAGATAAATAGCGCCCCAATCCACGCCGCGCCGCGCGCCTCCCCGGCCCGGCCCGAAGGTCCGCATTTGACAGCAACATGCTATAATATATAGACTTAGGTTTGAACGTGTGTATTATCAGATTACTTTTACCAGGAGGACTGTATGGCAGAAGGCATTCAGAACGTGACCACGGCTACATGGGATAAAGAGATTCTCGAGTCCGACGGGCTTATAATGGTGGATTTCTGGGCCGTGTGGTGCGGCCCCTGCAGGATAATCGCTCCTACCGTCGAGGAGCTCGCCAAGGAGTATGAGGGAAAGCTCAAGGTGGCAAAGCTCAATACCGACGAAAACCCCGAGATTGCAAGCAAATACAAGATAATGGGCATACCGACCATAATATTCTTCAAGAACGGGGAGAAGGTGGACCAGGTCGTCGGGGCCGTGCCCAAGTCCCAGCTCAAGTCTATGATAGATACCCATATCGGGTGATATTCTGCCTCCGCCGACCGCAAGAATGAAATGCAAGCCTTTGCTGATGGCGCTTGCGCTATCGCTCGCGCTCCTTGTGCTCCTTGTGGCGTGCGAGAAAAAGGAGGAGTCCGCCCCCCTGAAGAAGGGGGGGCCCGCGCCTGATTTCGCTCTCAAAGACATGGGCGGCGAGCTCGTCAGGCTCTCCGACTTGAAGGGCAAGGTGGTCCTCATGGAGTTCTGGGCCACCTGGTGTCCTCCGTGCAAGATGGCCATCCCCGAGCTGAACGAGCTCCAGGCGAGGCACGAGGGCTCGAACCTTGCGATCCTCGCCATCTCCATCGACGAGAACAGGGAAATCGTGGAAGACTTCATGGAGGAAAACGAGATGTCCTTCACCGTGCTTTACGACGACGAGGGCGTAGTCGAGAATTACGGAGTCTACACGATACCGACGACATTGGTAATCGACGCCCGGGGCAACGTCGTGGAGCACCACATGGGTTATGCCCCGGGTATTTTCGAGCAGCTTCTCGAAGAAGTAGAATTGAAGGAGTCGAGGTAGGCCTCTGATGTTTGAATCCCTTAGCGAAAAACTCGACAGCGTATTCAAGAAACTGAAGGGCAAGGGCCTCGTTACCGAGGAAGACGTCGACGTGGCCCTCAAGGAAGTGAGGGTGGCCCTTCTCGAGGCCGACGTAAACTACAAGGTCGTCAAGGATTTCGTAAAACGCCTCCGAGAGAAGGCCGTCGGCAAGGAGGTTCTCGAAAGCCTCACCCCCGGCCAGCAGGTCGTAAAGATCGTCCACAACGAGCTCGTGGAGCTCCTTGGAGGCACTGCCGGGAAGGTGCACCTCGCACCCAACCCTCCCACCGTATTCATGCTCGTCGGCCTGCAGGGCTCCGGCAAGACCACCACGGCGGCAAAGATCGCCGTCATGTACAAGGGCGAGGGCCGGAGGCCCATGCTCGTGGCGGCCGACCTCCAGCGCCCCGCGGCCATAGACCAGCTAATAACCCTGGGGGAACAGACGGGGGTGCCCGTCTATCACGCCAAGGCCGCGAAGGACCCCGTGGCTGTCTGCAACGACTCCATAAAAGAGGCCAAGCGCGAGGGCCGCGACATCGTGATATTCGACACGGCGGGCCGCCTGCACATAGACGAGCCCCTCATGGAGCAGCTCCGCAATATCAAGGCGGCCACCGGGCCCCAGGAAACGCTCTTTGTGGCCGACGCCATGACGGGCCAGGACGCCGTGAACGTGGCATCGAAGTTCAACGAATCCCTGGGCATAGACGGCGTCGTCCTCACGAAGATGGACGGCGACGCAAGGGGAGGAGCCGCGCTTTCCATCAGGCAGGTTACGGACAAGCCCATCAAATTCATCGGCGTGGGCGAGAAAATCGACGCCCTCGAGTCCTTCCATCCCGACAGGATTGCCTCCTCGATACTCGGCATGGGCGACGTCCTCACGCTCATCGAGAAGGCCCAGAAGGAGGTAGACGAAAAGGAGGCCAGGGACCTCCAGGAAAAGATCGCCTCCGATTCGTTCACCTTCGACGACCTGAGGGACCAGCTCCGCAAGCTCCGCAACATGGGCCCCCTGGAGAACATACTGAACATGATTCCCGGAATGAACAAGCTCAAGGGCGTAAAGGTCGAGGAAAAGGAGCTCGTCAAGGTCGAGGCCATAATCAACTCCATGACCCCCGCCGAGAGAAGAAACGTCAACCTCCTGAAGGGAAGCAGAAAAAGGAGGATCGCCAACGGCAGCGGGACAAACCCCGCGGACGTCAACAGGGTGATAAAGCAGTACCTTCAGATGCAGAAGATGCTCAAGATGTTCAAGAAGAAGGGCAAGATGCCCAACCTAATGCCCTTCTGAGAGCAGCCTCCCCGCCAGCCACGCGGCGCCGGCCTTGTCCAGGGGCTGGTTCCCCGAACCGCACTGGGGGTCCTGCACGCAGGAAGGGCAGCCGCTCTCGCAGGGGCATTCACCCACGATGGCCAGCGTGGCCTTCAACCATTCCCACAGCACGTCGAAGGCCCGCCTGGAGAGGCCCACGCCGCCCTCCATGCCATCGTAAATGAATATGGCGCTGCCCCCGAAGGCCGGATAGCGCTCGTAGCTTATGCCCCCGATATCGGACTTGTCGCACAGCGCAAAGAGCGGCAGCGCCGAGATGGCGGCGTGCTCGAAGGCGTGCAGGGTGCCTCCCAGGTCGAAGCCCGAGTCCTCGGCCTCCGATATAAGCCTCTCCGTAAGCCTGAGCCATATTCCCTCGCTGTCGAAGACGCATTCGGGCATATCGAGGCCGTGACGTGAGATCCTCTGCCCGTCGAAGAGGCCCTTCTTGTCGTATCCGACAACCCGCTGTCTTATCCTGATGCTCCCCTCGTGGACCGAAAACCCCTTGAATCTCTTCTTGCCAATCTCGCCTATCACGTCCGTTTCCTCGTTGGTGAGGGCCTGGGTGTAGTACTTCACGTCGACTTCCCTGGCCCGGACCCTGCGGCGCTCCAGGTCCAGCTCCTCGATCCTGTACTGTCTGCCCATGTGAAGATACAGAGCGCCGGGGAAGGCCTCTCTGAAGACCTTCATGCCGCTGAGCTCGCCTATGCGGCCCCGTTCGTCGTAGATATGGTAGGCCTCGCCCACGGCCCTGATGCCCACGCCCCTGTGGGGCATGGGCATCGAGGAGAACCAGACATCTCCGCCCTTGCCGGGCCTCATCTTGCCCTCGGCCACGAGCTCCTCGATGACGGGGCCGAGGGCTTCCATGTCATAAACGCCCTCTCCGCTCCGGATGTAGACCTCCCGGGCGGCGCACGGAAGGTGGGCCTTGAGGATGTTACGGTTGTGCGGGTCTATCACGGCCGCTTCGTGGCTCTTTCCGAAGAACTCGTCGGGATGGCGGACGATGTACTGGTCGAGGGCGTCCCTGGCGGCAACCAGAAGGACGACCGATTCCTCGCCCCTGCGGCCGACCCTGCCGGCCCTCTGCCAGGTGCTCGAAACGGAGCCGGGGTATCCCACGAGGATGCAGGCGTCGAGGCCCCCGATGTCCACGCCGAGCTCCAGGGCGCTCGTGGAGACCACCCCCAGGAGCTCGCCGCTGAAAAGTTTCTGCTCTATCTCCCTCCGCTCCCGGGGCAGAAAGCCAGCCCTGTAGGGGCTTATGAGGCCGGCGTATTGTGGGGCCTGTTCGACGGTCCACGAATATATGAGCTCGGTTATTTTCCTGGCCCTCGTAAACACGATGGTCCTGAACCCAGCGTCCAGGCATCGCCGGAAGAGCCTCGTGGCCGCCGTGTAGGGGCTTTCGTGGGGGCTGAGGAAAGCGAAATGCAGTCCGCTCCGGGGGGCGCCGCTTTCTTCCACGACCCTGAAATCAAGGCCCGTCAGCCCTTCGGCCAGGGCGCCGGGATTCGCGATGGTGGCAGAGCAGGCAATGAACCGGGGCTCCGAGCCCCATCTGCTGGATATCCTCCGGAGCCTCCTCAGGACCTGGGCCACGTGAGAGCCGAAGACGCCCCTGTAGGAATGTATCTCGTCTATCACCACGTACC
>JASFVA010000178.1:0-4156 GCA_050050055.1 Nitrospirota bacterium | reverse complement strand
CACGGTGACCGTGGTGGAGCCGCCCTTGGAGGGAGAAAGCGCCATCCAGAGTTTCTTGTGGTTCGCGAAGAACGCTATGTAAAGCCCCACGGCCATGAGGGCGCAGCCGAGGTAGACTATCCAGACCCCGGGGTCGCGCCTCACCTCGATCCCGGTGTACTGCGCCCCGAAAGCGTCGCGGAACTCTATGGATTCGCCCGTGGCGAGGCTCCAGGTCTGGGGGTTGCGCTTCGTCACCCACTTTGCGTATTCCCCCGTGGGACCGGATATGTGGAGCTTCACCGCGGGATTGTTCATTTGCTCCGCGTAGGTGAAGGGAGTGCCCGTGGGGTCGAAGGCCAGGGCCGGGTAGAACTCCACCACCTTGGCCCTGATGTCCGTGCCGGGTATGGTAAGCTCCTGGCCCTTCCGTACCGCGAGCATGTCGGAGTTGCCGCTTCCGGACGACACCCTGAAGACGAAATTGAAATCGCTGCCCTGCATCAGGCCGTAGCTAGACTGATAGAAAGTGATGCCATTGTATTTAAGCGGGTCGTTGACCTCTATCTTTTTCCTCATGACCTCCCTGCCGCCGTCGATGACGGTAAGGATGCTCAGGTATTCCTTGGGCATGTCCGACTGGCCGTAGAACTCCACCTCGAAGTCCTCCACCCGGAGGCCGAATCCCAGGGGAAGTATCCCGAACCTCTTCATCCTCGCCCTCAGGTGTTCCTCGCCGACGCCCAGCCGGGCCGCGGCAGCGGCTACGTCCCCGCTGGCTCTTCCCACGGCGTCAACTATGATGTTCCTCTCGTTGGTCTGCTCCTGGGTAAGCATCCCCACGGACCTGAAGGCCATGAAATAGGTGGCCCCCTCGGGGATGTTCACATATCCCTTGAAGCCGAAAAATATGCCGGCCACCGCACCGACAAGGATTATGATGACGCTGAAATGCGTGACGTAGACCCCGAGCCTCGCAAACCTCCACTTCTCGCCGAAGAGCCGGACCTCCCCGCCCTCGCTCGACTCCCGGACCTTTATGCCGGCCTTCTTCGCGGCCCTGGCCACGGTATCCTTGACGGACTCGGGCTTGCCTTGGAGGGTGAGCTCCCTGTGCACGGGGATCTTCAGGAGTTTCTCCCTTTCCATGGGCTTTATGGGCTCCTTGATGAGCCTGTAAATCCGGGGGAACCTGTCCACGGAACAGATAAAGAGGTTCGCGGCGAAAAGAAGGAGCAGGGTGAGGAACCACCAGGAGCGGTACATGTCCATGAAGCCGAGCCTCTCGAACACCACGTAGAGGGTGGGCGCCAGGCTCTCGCCGAAGAGGGTGCTTATCACCTCGAGGTTCCTGTCCGGCGTGGCGTTCTGCTCGATGACGGTGCCCACGATGGAGGAAAGGGAAATGAGGGCGAACAGGATGATGGCCATCTTTACGGAGGCCATGAAGTCCCACGCCCTGTCTATTATCGTCTTGTCCTGGTCTTTAGCCATGAAAAATTCCCCTTAGTATAATATTTTTTATTCGAGCTTAACAACCGAGCCCGACGGCGAGCCCGACGGCGAGCCAGATGAAGCGGCCCGCACCGGGCCGTCCGCCGGCAGGTATTAGCGCAGGCAGACGCGATAAATATAACACGGCGATATCGAAGAAACTGTGAACGAGCCGGGGGGGCTGTACTCTACCGGCCGGCCGGCCGCGGACTGTCCCTTTCCGCGTCCACCACGCAGAAGAACCCGAAGGGCTCGTCGAAGGGGTTGGAAAGCCTGTGCGGCGCTTCGGGCGGTATATAGACGGTGTCGAGAAATTCGAGGTCGTGGCTCCTGCCCCGGACCCTGCACCTGCCCCTGCCCCGGACGCAGACCACAACGTGCTCGTGGCGGTGCTGCTCGAAGGTGGTGTGGCCGCCGGGGGCGACCTCGAAGTACCTGAGATGGAACTTTGTCCTCTCGCCCTTTTCGCCCACCAGGGTCCTCCTCACCACGCCGGCCCAGGTGCCGTCCTCGAGCTTGTAGCGCCGGGTGGCGACCCCGGTCCAGGAGAAATCGGCCCTGTGCCTCATGACCCTGGTGCGCAGGGCCGGGGGCTTTTCCCCGCCACGGGGAGGGCTTTTCTCATTATCGGAAGGGGTCCAGTCGCACGAGGGGGCGGGCTTCTTCATGGGGGTAGTTTACTACATCGAGGGCGGCGCGCGATGGTCAGCCGCCGAAGACGACAAGGCACTTCAGCGAGTCCCGGGCCTCGGCCGTGAGCCTGTAGGCCTCGGAAGCCTCCTCGATGGGGAAGCGGTGGGTGACCACCTTTTCGGCGGTGGCCGCGCCCGCCTCTATCATGGAGAGGGCCTCCCTGGTTTCCGTGGGGCCGCAGGAGTAGCTCGTAACCAGGTTTACGTCGGCGAAGTACATCTCGTTGGGCCTCAGGGCGAGCGTCTCTTCGGGCCTCACGGGAGTGAACATCAGCACCGTGCCGCCGGGGGCGGCGCAGGAAAGGCCCGTCCCGAGGGCCTCGACGCTCCCGGGGCCCACGACGACCAGGTCGGCCTTCCACCCCGAGGTCATCTCGGCGAAGGCCCCGGCCGTGTCCTCCGAGGAGGCGTCTATCACGTCGTCGGCGCCGAGCTCCCTTGCCTTTTCGAGCCGGAAGGGCACGAGGTCGGCGCCGGTTATCCGCCCCGCCCCGAGGTGCCTGAGGGCAAGGACGTGCAGGATTCCCATAGCCCCCAGCCCTATGACGAGGGCCGTGGAGCCCCTCGTGAAACCCGCCCTCCTTATCCCCTTGAGGACGCAGGCCAGGGGCTCCACGAGGGTGCCGTCCTCGAAGCTCACGCCCTCCGGAAGGAGAAGCGTGTCGTTTTCGAGGTTCACCCTCGGCACGAGGATGAGCTCCGACACCCCGCCGGGGATTATCCTGCTCTGCCGCCAGGTCTGGCACTGGACGTAATCGCCGCGCCTGCAGTGGCGGCAGTTCATGCAGGGGGCATGGTGATGGACGAACACCCGGTCTCCGGGCTTGAAGGACGCCGCGCCGCCGCCGACCTCCACGACCTCGCCAGCCGGCTCGTGGCCCAGCACCAGGGGGGCCTTCTTCTCTATGTACCAGGGCATCACGTCCCCCGAGCAGACGCCCGAGGCGCGCGTCCTCACCAGGGCCTCGCCCGGGCCTACCTCGGGAACGCTGGTCTCCTCGACGCGGACGTCGCCATAGCCGTATAGTCTGGCGACCTTCACGCGCCGGCCTCAGGGGACGATCGCATACTTTATTCCCCTGCCCCTTTCCAGTTGCCTGAAGGCGGACTCTATCTCCCCAAGCGGATAGGAGCCCGAGACGAGCCTTCCCGCGGGCAGCCTGCCCCCCTTGAGCAGGCCGTAGGCCGCCTTCACGTCGGCGGGAGTGAAATGGAAGACGCCCCTTAGGGTGATCTCGTCGTAGTGGAGCCTGTGGGCGTCGTAGGTGACCCTGGTTCCCCCGGGGCATCCGCCGAATAGGACCATGGTGCCTCCGCGCCTGAGGTAATCCACGCCGGCCTCCCATACCCGGGGGCGCCCGGTGCATTCGAAGACGAAGTCGAAACCCATCCCGCCCGTAAGCTTCAGGACGGCCCTTTTGGCTCCCTCCGCCCCCACGGTGAGGTCGGCCCCCACGGCGCGGGCCACCCGGAGCTTTCCGGCATGCCGGTCCGAAACCGCCACCGAAGCTCCCGCACCCTTGAGGAGCATGGCGTGCATCAGCCCTATGGGGCCGGAGCCTATGACGAGGGCCGTATCCCCCTTGCGTACGCCCAGGGGGCCTATGCCGTGCACCACGCAGGAAAGGGGCTCAAGGAGCGCCGCCTCCTCGAAGCCGAGCCGCGGGGGTTTGGGATAGACGTTCTGCGCCACCACGTGGGGGGGCAGCAGGATGTATTCGGCGAAGGCGCCGAGGGCCTTAGTGGCCATGATGTTTTCGCAGAGGTTGCGGAGGCCCTTTTTGCAGTAGGCGCACCTGAGGCAGGGGGCGCTGTGGACGGTCATGACGTCGTCGCCCTCCTTGAAGCGCCTGACCCCCTTGCCCCTTTGGGCCACGGTCCCCGAAAACTCGTGGCCGAAGGGGCCGGGCATCGGGATGGCGGGGTGTCCCCTGCGGTAGGCCTTGACGTCCGTCCCGCAGGTGAGGGCTGCCCTCACCCGCACCAGGAGC
>JASFVA010000177.1:0-4179 GCA_050050055.1 Nitrospirota bacterium | reverse complement strand
GGGCTTGAGGAACCTTGAAGCGGCGCCAAGGACGGCCAACTGCTTGACCCCGAACCTCTGGAGGTCCGCCGCCCTGTGCCTGTACTTGACGTCGGGGTTGCGCCTTATAACGCCCAGCGAGGAGCATGGGGCGTCGACCAGGACCCTGTCGAAGGGGCCGAGTTTTCCGAGGGAGGTAATATCTCCCTGAAGGGGCTCTATTATGGATATGCCGAGGGCCGTGGCGTTATCCCTCAGGGTGTCGAGTCGCTTTTCGCTTATGTCGACGGCCGTTATCTTCCCCCGGTTTTTCATGAGCTGCGCCATGTGGGTGGTCTTTCCCCCTGGGGCCGCGCAGGCGTCGAGCACTCTTTCGCCGGGCTGCGGGCCGAGCATGTGCGAAATGAGCTGCGCGGCCTCGTCCTGCACGTAGGCCCTGTCGAGGAATTCCTTGATATCGTCTATCGGAAGTGTGCCCGCGTGTCTCAGGCCCTCGGGGCTGAACTCGGCGGGCTCGAAGCTCAACCCCGCCTTTCGCAGCTCGGCAAGAAGGGTCTCCCTCTCGGTCCTGAGCGTATTTGTCCTGATGGTTAGGGGCGGTATGCGGTTGTTGGCTTCGCAGAGGGCAAGCGCCCTGAGGGCGCCGAAACGCTTGATCCATCTTCTGACGAGCCACCTGGGGTGAGACGTCAGGGTGGCCATCGCCGAGGCCGCTTCGGCGACTGTCGCGGCCTCGTCAACGGCCAGCGACCTCATCTCCTTGAGCTCGTCGTCGATTATTTCTCTGTCCCGTATGGCATTTCGAAGGACGGCGTTTACGAGCGGGCGGTGCCTGGCCTCGAGCCCCACGGCCTCGTTTACGGCCGCACGGTCCGGCACGCGCATGTGGAGTATCTGGTAGGCGCCCAGCCTGAGGTTGTTTCTCGTTCGGCCCCTGATTGCCGATGGTCTCTTCAGGAACCGGTCCAGGGCCCAGTCCAGCCTGTCCCTGTTGCGGATCACCCCGTAGGCCGTCTCCATGACGAAGGACCTGTCGCGGACATCTAAGCCCCTGGAGGCGGCCTCGACGGCCTCCCTCGACATGGACCGGCCCGAGAAGACTTCGCTTAGGGCGCCGAGGGCGAGCTCGCGGACATTTCGCATCCAAAGATTATAGCCTATCGGGACGGGCGGCGGCGGCTTGCGCGTGGCCTGCCTATTTGTTAGAATTTTTACATCGTCAACTTTTGGGGAGCAAGTAACGGGGAGAGGACAATTCCGATTTCAAGGAGGTATCTGCTGGATGAAACTCATGAGGTTAACGTTACTTGTCTCGATAGCAACGGCCCTGGTCGTTTCGGCGGTCTTCGCCGCGGAGGGTTCCGCCGAAAGGGGCAAGGAGCTATTCATGGACCCCGGTTTCGCCGGGGGCAGTAAGGCTTGCAACAACGGAAAGTGCCATCCCGGCGGTACGGGCCTTGAAGAGGCGGGCTCGAAGGAAAGCTTCACCATCTTCAAGCAGAAGGCGGACAGCCTCGAGGAGGCCGTCAATACGTGCATCGTCGGGGCAAACAAGGGAAAGGCCATCCCCGAAGACTCTCAGGATATGATTGATATCGTGGCCTATATCAAGTCCCTGGCAGCTGCCGAGGCCCCCGGATACGAGGCACCGGGCTACGGCGCTCCCGGTTATGGGGCACCCGGTTACGGAGCACCAGGATATGGAGCGCCCGGCTATGGGGCACCGGGCTCAAAGTAGGTAAAGGAGGAGGGGGTCCGGCCCCCTCCTTTCCGGCCCCGGGGAGGGACCCTGATGCCCATATATCTTTTCAAGTCCGTTCTCTCGATATTCGTTGCCCTGTCCGCACTCCTGGCCGTATTCACCATGTTCGAGGTTTTCGGGCGAGCCGAAAGGAAGTTCTCGGCGGGGGCGATGACGCGCCTTCACAGGATAAACGGATACGCTTTTCTTCTCCTGTCCGTCTTTATTGCGTATCTGTGTCTGAAAATACTCATGGGTACGAGGGGAGAGCTTCCCTCCCGGGTGGTCTTCCACTCGGTCTTCGCCCTCTCGGTGTTTCTCCTTCTGGCCCTGAAGATAGCCATAAACCGGGTATACAGGCAGTTCTACGGCCAGCTGAAGCCCCTGGGGCTTGTTCTGGCGCTGCTTGCGCTGGGGCTCGTGGGCACATCCGGGGGGTATTACATGGTCGTCACCAAGTTCGGCACCGACCTGACCGTCGACAGGGCGGTCGGGAGGGTGGCCGAGCCGGTCCGGGAGGCCCGGACGGTGCCGCCTGAAAAACCCGTTGAGCCGGTAAAGATCAGCTCGGACCCCGAGGATATAAGGCGGGGCAAGAAACTCTACGATTCAGAGTGTACCCTGTGCCACGACCCGAACAGCAGGGATACCATAATCGGCCCGGGACACAAGGGGCTGCTAAAGAGGGACAAGCTGCCCGTCAGCGGCAGGCCCGCCACTGCGGAGAACATAGCGCGGCAGCTTCGCAGTCCCTATAACAGGATGCCGTCCTTCGACTATCTCTCCGACGAGGAGGTAAACGACCTGCTGGCGTATCTAAATACACTTTGAGAGGGGTGACCATGAACAAGAACGTAGGCAAAAGCGACAAGGCCGTCAGGCTGGCCATCGCGGCCGCTCTGTACATAGCCGGGCTGACCGCTCCGGTTGGGGAGGGCTTGAGGGCGCTCCTTTTCATCCTCACAGGGGTGGCCGTCCTTACTGCCGTATTTAATTTTTGACCGCTTTACAGGGTGCTCGGGATAAGCACCCACAAAGAGCCTGGAAGCCGCTGAGATAGGCTTCTATCGGTGGATGGGCGCATCCTCCGGAGTGGGTCTTGGGGTTCTGCGAGGTTCCCGTTAGGCGACTCTTGAGCGCTTCTTGACAATGCGCCGGGGAGCGGGCTATAATGTGCATATGCACATTATAATAGTGAGCGCTCACGGTGCCTAGGCCGAGAAAGGACCGCATGTGCGGATGCGAGTTTCTCGGCCGCGCCTTTAAGCCCACGGGAAAGCCCATGTCGGAACTCGAAAAGGTCACGCTCTACCGCGACGAGCTCGAGGCTCTCAGGCTTTGCGACGGCATGGGGCTGACGCAGAGCGAAGCTGGCCTGAGGATGGGGGTTTCGAGGGGGACCGTCCAGAGAATTCTCGCAAGCGCAAGAAAGAAGGCCGCCACGGCGCTCTCTAAGTGCATGGCAATCTTACTTGAGGAGCCCCCGGGCTGCGCCCAAGCGGCCTCTCCGGGCAAGGGCTCCTCGGACGGGAGGATTTAAAGTGAAAGTTTGCTTTCCGATCAGAGAGAACGAGGGGCTTGACAGCCAAGTCCACGGGCATTTCGGCTCAGCCCCCGTATTTTTGGTGGTGGAGTCCGATTCGGGCGGCGTAGCTTCCCTGAAGAATATGGACATGAACCACGAACACGGCCAGTGCAGTCCCGTAAAGGCCCTTGGATGGCAGGAGGTCGACTGCGTAGTCACTGGCGGAATCGGGGTGGGCGCCCTCCTGAAGCTCATGTCTAACGGCATAAATGTCTACAGGGCCGCCGGCGCCACCGTGGGGGAAAACCTCGAGCTCATGAAGGCCGACGGCCTCGGGATGTTCAGGCCGGGGGAGGTTTGCAACGGACACGGACAAAAGGAAGGCTGCTCCCACTAAGGGGGAAAGAAAGGAGAACTCCCATGGCTGACAAGAAGTTCGTTTTTATCCTTACATCCTCGTACGACAGGCCGGAGGTGGTCGCCGGGGCCATGCAGCTGGCCTCGAACATGCGCGCCTTCGACACCGAGGTGGACTTCTTCCTGATGGACAACGCCGCCCTGCTGGCCAAGAAGGGATTCGCCGAGACGATAGTCTGGCAGAAGAAGGAGCAGTTCTCGCCCATTCACGAGCTGATGAAGACCCTAGTTGAGGATTTCGGAGTCAAGTTCTACATCTGCGCCTCCTGCGTGAAGCATCACGGCCTGGAAAACGCCGAGCTGATAGAAAACTCCGAGATCAAGCCGGGCTCTTTTCTCGGCGAGATGCTCCTCGAGAGGCAGGGCCTTACTTTCTGAATCTCCGGGCGGGGCTCCCCCAGATCGGCCCTCCCTGATTCCGGACGCGGGCCCTTCCTGACCCTCGCGGTGTTATCAGGGCCTCGCGGCCGCCGCGGGGATTCCCGGAGGCGGAGCCTCGCTCATGGGCGGCCGTAAT
>JASFVA010000176.1:0-4182 GCA_050050055.1 Nitrospirota bacterium | reverse complement strand
TGGAGCTGGGGAAGGGAAAGAGGGACGCGGCGCTATCCATGGCACGGTCCAACCTCCATGTGAGCATACTGTCCTCCGCGGCGGTCTTCCTGGCCCTATACGCGCTTTCCGGCTTCATGGCCGCAAAGGTATTTTACAAGCCCGAGCTCGCGCTGCCGGTCAGGATAGTCTCCTTTTCGCTGCCCTTCATGATAATGTCCGGCGCCATGGGCAGCGTACTCAGGGGCTTCGGCATAGTGAAGCACAAGGTGTACTTCCAGGACCTGGGAAGGCCCCTCTGTTTCCTGGCGGTGCTGGGCGTCGTCTTCATGCTGGGGATCCCCTTCGAGGGCATCCTCTACGCTTTCACCCTCTCCGCGGCCCTCGTGTTCGTTTCCATGGCGGCCTACGGCTACCGGCAGACCGGCATATCCCCCTTCCCCCTGAGCCCCGGCGGACACTACGGTGAGCTGCTCAGGTTCTCCCTCCCCCTCATGATATCCGGCATAGCCGCGCTGGTTCTCACCTGGACCGACACACTGATGCTCGGAAGGTACACCGCCTCGGAGGACGTGGGCTTCTACGGGGTGAGCATCTCCCTTTCCAAGCTGATGCTACTGCCGCTCAGCTCCCTCGCCTTCGTGTTCCTGCCCATTGCCGGAGAGCTCTGCGGCGCCCGCAAGCTCGGGGAGCTGAACCGAATGTACCAGGTGCTCACCAAGTGGATCTTCGCCGCCTCGCTCCCCATATTCTTCGTGATTTTCTTCTTCCCCGAGACGACCATCTCCTTCCTCTACGGCGAGCGCCTCGTGCCGGCCGCCCTTCCGCTCAGGATACTGGCCGTGGGGTTCCTGCTCCACACCTTCATGGGCACCAACGGGATGCTCCACCTTGCCATGGGAAACACGAGGTTCATCATGCTGACGGCCATATCGGTGGCCGTCCTGAACATCTTCCTGAACTACGCCTTCATCAAGGTGCTCGGCCTGGGGACCGCCGGGGCGGCGGCTGCCTCCCTCGTCTCCTACATGGCGGGAAACACCGTGAACTCCATCGCCCTCTACCAGTGGCACCGGATGCACCCCTTCACCGTCGCCTACCTCAGGCCCGTGGCCGGGGCCGCCGTCATCGGTCTCCTTCTTTACGCCGCGGCCAAGAGCCTGCCCATGAGTTTCTGGATGCTCCCCATATACCTCGCCCTCTTTGTCGGGGGCTACGCGGCGTCGCTGCTCGTTACGCGGAGCATAGAGAGGGAGGACATCGTGCTTTTCGAGGCCGTCTCGGCCAAGACGGGCCTCAGGATGGAGGGGCTCAGGAAGGTCATGCACAAATTCGCCCAGAGATAGCTTTCTCTTTTTTTATGGTCTCAAGCTCACCTCTCAAGGAGGGCGGTTTCGGTTTCCTCCCGCGGGCTTGCGCCTCCGGCCTTTTGTCTCAAGAGGGTCTCAAGGGGGCACCGCCCCGCGCCTCCCGCCACGCACTTCTTTTCCATCTGCGCCGCCTTGTCCGTGAAGATGGCCGCGGCTATGGCCTTTTCCCTGAGGGAGGCCCTGTCGAGCTCCCTGTCGTTTATGCCGCCCAGGATGGTGTCCGCCAGGAGCAGGTAGCGCCCGGCCATGCGCTTTCTGATCTCTTCGGCCAGGGCCTCCACGTCCTCGTCGATGTCCTCGTGCTTCATGCGGTAGACCGTCGCCCTGCCAAGCCCCAGGGCCCTGGCCACCTCGAAGACCTTCTTCCCCGCCGCCAGCATGGCCTTGGCCGTCTTCCTCTTTTCCTCCGGTATTCTCTTATACATGCCTTCGCTTCTGCCTCCTTTCCATCGCCTCGTTTAAGTGTAATTCCCCGCGTGGGGGCCTGTCAATAAAACTAAGGTTTAAATTGTATAAGAATCAAGGGGTTAGGAATCCCAGGCGCTGCGGGATCGAGCGCTTCGAGCCGCCTTCAATTGTGAAGCGCCCCTTTTATTAAGTAATATAAGAAGTTACGTTATGAAGGCCGATATCTACGGTAAAACCATAAAACTCCCCGATTTCCTGATAGTGGGGGCGAACAAGGGGGGCACCACCTCCCTCTATTATTACCTCAAGCAGCACCCGCAGATATTCATGCCGCTGTTAAAGGAACCCAATTTTTTCCTTTTCGGTGGCGAACCTCCGCCACCCCAGCCTTTCCCTGACAAAAAGAAAATGGAAAGGATTTGGCGCTTCGATGACTACGTGAGTCTTTTCGAGGGGGCCGGAGAAGGCCAGATTTTAGGCGAGGCCTCCACACCCTATCTCACGGGCAACAAAAAGGCCATACCTAACATAAAAAAGTTCGTCCCCGGGTGGGAGGGGCTGAAAATTATCATGGTCCTCCGCGACCCGGCGGCCAGGGCCTTCTCGCAGTACATGATGTACAGGCTTTGGGGGGTGGAGAAGCTGGAGTTCGAGGACGCCATAAGGGAATATAAGGATTTAAGGGGGAGAGAGACAAATGTGCCCCGCTACATAGGTCCGGGTTATTACTACGAGCAAGTAAAGGCATACATGGATAATTTCTCTCATATTAAAGTCCATCTGTTTGACGACCTCAAGGCTGATACGCCAAAGGTTGTTAAGGAGACTTTCAGATTTCTCGGAGTAGACGAATCCTTTGTATCGGCCACTGGAACAAGGTTTAATCCATCGGGCAAGCCAAAATCTGAATTTATCGACAAACTTTTGTCGACCCCGAGTGTGATAAGTTCCAAGCTGCCACTTTTTAAAAAGATCTCCTTGCAAACAAGAATAGAGCTGACGGAAAAGCTCCGGGGACTGAACCTTCAGAAAAAGGAGAGGCTGAAGGAAGATACGAGACAATATTTAATCAACCTCTATCGCCAGGACGTCCTGAAGCTCCAGGAGCTAATCGGGCGGGACCTCTCGGGGTGGCTGAAGTGAAGGCCGTGGCGGAAGGCAGGACGGTTAATCTGCCGGATATACAAATGATAGGCGCTGCGAAGAGCGGCAGCTCGTCCCTGTACGCCTACCTCTCCCAGCACCCGGGAATATACGCCCCACTACCGCCCTGGGGAGGCACGAAAGAGCCCCGGACATTGCTCTGCCTGGGGGAGAAGCCGAAGAACCCACCAATGAAGATCTTCGTTCCATCGGTCGCCGACTATCTGGACTTATATCGGGATGCCGGTGAGCGCAAAGCCCTTGAGGGCTCCATAATCTACATGCCATACCACGATATTATCATCCCTGTCATTAAGAAGCTTTATCCCGAACCGGAAAAGATATATTTCATCGCTATTATACGCAACCCCGTGGACCGGGCGTTCTCACAATACAGAGCGAACCTCCTCTGGACAGAAGAAAACTTTGAAGAGCTCTCCTTTGAAGAGGCAACCCGGCCGGAGGTGATTCGGGAAAGAATGGAGAGGGGGCGGCCTATCGGGCTCGATTACATCGGGGTGGGCCTCTATTATGAGCAGATCAAGGCGTACATGGACGCTTTTCCCCGTGTCAAAGTCATTCTCCTCGATGACATGAAGGCCGATTCCCGGGGCACAATGGACAGCCTCTGCGACTTCCTTGAGATAGAGCGGTTCGCGTTCAACTTCGAGCGGCACAACGTGACTAAGGGCGTTCCTATGAGCAAGGCGGTGGAAAACCTCGCCCATAAGCAGTCGCCCCTCAGCTCCCGTTTTCCGCTAGTGGCAAAGCTGCCCCTTTCCATCCGCACGGCCCCTTTCAGGCTTCTCAAGCGCCTTAACAGAAGGGAAATAAAACTCAAGCCCGCCACGAGGGAAAGGCTCAAGCCATACTTCCGGGAGGACATACTGAAGCTCCAGGAGCTAATCGGCAGGGACCTGTCGGCATGGTTGAAATAGGAATGGATGACAGAGTCTATTTACTCCAGACTTTGGACGACGCCCTGCGCTGCTGGGACAACCGCCCGTGGAAGGCTACCCATTACGACCGCGTCGCGGAGATAAAGAAATTCCTGCGCCTTCCGGGACGATCCATGCTGAACGTCCTAATCCTCAGGTTCCGCGATAGGATGACCGGCGGACCGTCCATCACCAGGCTAAAGGCCAGGACCTTTTTCGGCTACCCCATCGAGGTGTTCAGCGTTGAGCATGCCCTCTGGCTCTGCGGGTTCAAGCAGCACCCGGCGGAGATGAGGCTGACCAGGTTCATGATCCGCGATATGAGGCCTGATGAGACATTTCTC
>JASFVA010000175.1:0-4190 GCA_050050055.1 Nitrospirota bacterium | reverse complement strand
GTGTCGAGTTTCCTCCTGAACAGTTGCATCCGCTATTTCCGGGCGCCCGCCGGGAAGCGCGGGCCCTAAAGCCCGCGTTCCTTGAACAGGGGGGCGTACTTCCGGTCCACCACCTGTATGTGCCTCAGGAGCCAGTCCATGAGGAAGCGCATTATCTCCAGGGTCACGGTGAGGTCGCCCTCCCGGAAGCTCCGCTCGAACTCCGGCACCTTCCTCCGGAACGTCTCGTGCTCGGCCCTGTGCTCCTCGAGGCCCCCGTAGCCGAACTCCTCCATGTATTTCTCCTCCATGTCGAAGTGCAGCAGGGCGTAGTCGCGCATCCTCCGGAGTATCTCCCCCGTGTCCCTCTTGGCCTCCCCGGCCCTGAGCGAGGCGTGCAGCCTGTTTATGAGGTCCACGATGGACTTGTGCTGGCTGTCCACGGCCTCGATGCCCAGGCTGTACTTCGCGCTCCAGACCACCAGCGGCATGGCTTCCCCCCCTCGGCTTGTTTTCGCCTCCGCGGCGCTTTAGCGGCGCGCGCCCCGGCTAAAGCTTGGTTATCCTTACCTTGGAGACCCGGCGCTCCTCCATCTCCAGGACGAGGAAGCGGAGGTTGTGGAAGCGCACCTGCTCGCCGATCTTCGGCAGCCTCCCGAAGAGGCCGAAGACGAAGCCGCCCATGGTGTTGAACTCCTCGCTCTCGAGCTGGGTGCCCATGAGCTCGTTGGCCTCGTCCAGGGGGACGGAGCCCGAGAGGATGAAGGTGTGCTCGTCGATGACCTCGATGTCCCGGGCCGCCTCCATCTCCTCGAATTCGTCCTGCAGGCCCCCCACTATCTCCTCCATGAGGTCCTCCAGCGTCACCAGCCCCTCGGTGCCGCCGTGCTCGTCCACCACCACGGCGATGTGTATCTTCTTCTTCCGCATGTCGTCCAGGAGCTCCGAAACCATCTTGTTGGCGGGGATGTAGTAGGCGTCGCGCATGAACTCCTTCACCTGCTTCTCGGAGATGTCGGCCTGGGCCATGCTTATGAGCAGGTCCTTCAGGTAGAGCATGCCCGAGATGTTGTCTATGTTCTCCTTGATGACCGGGTAGCGCGAGAAGCCCTTCTCGCTGACGAGCCTCATGGCGTCGGACACGGTGGCCTCCTCGGGGATGGCCGCAATCTCGGTCCTGGGGACCATGGCCTCGGAGACCTCGGTGTCGCCGAACTCGAATACGCGGTGGAGGAGCGTCTTTTCCTCCTCCTCGATGACCCGCTCCTCCTGGGCTATCTTTATCATGGCCTTTATCTCCTCCTCGGTGACGAAGGGCGAGGCGGGCCTCTCCTTGACGCCGAAGGCGCGGAGGACGAAGTTGGCCGAGACGTTGAATATCCATATGGCGGGCGATATGAGCTTTATGAAGATCTCCAGGGGCTTGGCCACCAGGAGCGACACCCTCTCGGAATGGGTGACCCCAAAGGTCTTGGGGGCGAGCTCGCCGAAGACCACGGTGAGGAAGGTCATCACTATGGTGGCGGAGACGACGCCTCCCTGGCGGCCCAGGTACTTGATGGCCAGGGCCGTGCCCAGCGAGGTGGCCAGCACGGTGAAGAGGTTTCCCGAGAGTATCACGGCGCTGAAGAACCGGTCGTGCTGGCTTAGGATGCGCTGGAGGGCCAGGGCCTTCTTGTCGCCCGTGTCGATGAGGTGGCGGAGCCTGAACTTGTTGACGGCGATTATCGAGGACTCGGAGCTCGAAAGCACGGCCACCGCCAGCAGGCAGACTACGATGAGTATGAGGTTGATAAAACTCGGGGGTTCCATCCTTTAAGAGGGAGCTCGCCTCATCTTTTCCATGACCGCCTCGGCCACCCTGGAGGTGCTGGCCGCCGTGGGGTCGTCGCGGTGGGGCTTCATGTCGTAGGTCACGTCCTTGCCCTCTTCTATCACCGCCGCAATGGCCCCCTCCATCCTCGAGGCGGCCTCCATCTCTCCGAGATGCCTCAGCATCATGACGCCTGAGAGCATCATAGCAAACGGGTTCATCTTATTCAAGCCCTTGTACTTGGGGGCGCTGCCGTGGGTGGGCTCGAAAAGCGCGCCCTCGGTGCCGATGTTGGCCCCCGGCGCAAGGCCCAGGCCGCCAACCAAACCCGCGGCCAGGTCGGAGACCACGTCGCCGTAGAGGTTGGGGAGGACGAGGACGTCGTAGAGCTCGGGCTTCTGGACGAGCTGCATGCACATGTTGTCCACTATCCTGTCCTCGAACTCCACGTCCGGGTAGCCCTTGGCCACCTCCCGCGAGACCTCGAGGAAGAGGCCGTCGGAGAACTTCATTATGTTTGCCTTGTGCACGCTGGTGACCTTCCTCCGGCCGTTCTTCAGCGCGTAGTCGAAGGCGTAGCGCACGATCCTCTCGGTGCCGGCCACGGAGATGGGCTTTATGGAGATGCCCGAGTCCTCCCTTATATGCCGCCCCGCGGCCTTCTCGACGTAGTCGATGAGCCCCAGGGCCTCCTTCGTGCCCTTCTGGAACTCTATGCCGGCGTAGAGGTCCTCGGTGTTCTCCCGCACGATGACCAGGTCCACCTCGTCGAAGCGCGTGCGGGCGCCCTTGAAGCTCTTGCAGGGGCGGACGCAGGCGTAGAGGTCGAGGCTCTGGCGGAGCTGGACGTTCACGCTCCGGAAACCCTTGCCCACGGGGGTGGTGATGGGGCCCTTGATGGCCACCCTGTTTCTCTTGATGGACTCTATCACCCGGTCCGGAAGCGGGGTGCCCTCCTTTTCGTAGACCTCCGTGCCGGCCTCCTGGACGTCCCATTCGAACTTCACCCCCGTCGCTTCCAGCACCCTCCTTGTGGCCTCGGCTATCTCCGGGCCGACGCCGTCGCCCGGTATGAAAGTCACGTTGTACATTACGGTATCACCTTCATTATCTGTTTGGCTACGTCGGGGTGGTTGGCGATGAACCTCAGCTCGTCGTCCGTGAGGGGGTGCTGTGTGTGGAGGTTGGCTATCTGGACGAGCTCCAGGACCTTCCTGGCCTGCTGGTCGTTTCGGAAGCTTATGCCGAGCTTGTCGTAGACGTGCCTGAAGCCCTTTACCCCGCCGTATGCCCCTGTGGTTATCACGCGGCCCGTCTCTATGAGCCTGGGCTTTCCGCGACCCACGTCCTCGGGGTCGTAAAGTTCGTAGTTGCGCCTGTCCTTGAGGGCCCCGTCGGCGTGTATGCCCGATTCGTGGGCGAAGGCGTTGTCGCCCACGCCCGGCTGGTTGATGGGGATGGGGAGCCCGAAGGCCATGGAGGCGTAGTTGGCTATCTTCCAGGCCATGGTGAGGTCCACCTCGTCGCCGAGCTTGAGCTTCTCCTTGAGCCCGTGGGAGTACTTCAGGGCCAGTATGGTGGAGACGAGGTCGCAGTTGCCGCAGCGCTCGCCGTAGCCGTTTATGGTGGTGTTTATGTAGCAGTCCACCCCGGACTCCACAGCGCCCTGGGCCCCCGAGACCGAGACCGCCTCGGCCATGCCGAGGTCGTTGTGGCAGTGCATCTCTATGGGGAACTTCGCCTCCGAGGCGATTCGCTTGATCCTGTCGTATATGGTGAGGGAGTCGTCGCAGCCCAGGGTGTCGCAGTAGCGCATCCTGTCGGCCCCGGCCTCCCTGGCCGCCAGGGCGAACTCCACGAGCTTGGGGACCTCGGTGCGAGAGGCGTCCTCGGCGTTCAGGCCCACGGTCTCGGCCCCCAGCTCCCGGGCGCGCCGCACGGCGGCCGCCGCGCCCTTTACGATGTCGTCGAAGCTCTTCTTGCCCCGGAACTTGCCCCGTATCATTATCTCGGAGGTGGAGATGGAGAGGTTCAGGTGCTTGAGGTCGGGGCAGTTCTTGAAGGCCAGCTCCACGTCCTCGGGCACGGCCCTGCACCAGCCCTCCAGGTGTATCTTCCTTATCCTCCCCTCCCTGACGAGCCGGAGGTTGGCGTTTATGTAGTTGACCTCCTGCTTGAGCGTGGGGAAGCCTATCTCGGACTGGTACACGCCCATCTCGTCGAGGTAGACGTTTATCATCGTCTTGGCGAGCTTGGGCAGCAGTATCCTCGAGGTCTGCACTCCGTCGCGGTTTGTGACGTCTATCAGGTATACTTTTTTCATGTCTTTAGCCCTAAGTCCTCAGGGGAAAAGTAATTATAGCACAAACGCGCTCTGGGGGATTCAGGCGCGGGGCGT
>JASFVA010000174.1:0-4209 GCA_050050055.1 Nitrospirota bacterium | reverse complement strand
CCTGAGGGCCGAGCTCCTGAGGTCGATATACCGCAGGGAGTTCAAGACGGCCGGCAAGATACTGGGCAGGCTCGCCGGGGCCAGGGACCTCACCATGGACGTCTTCAAGGAGATATGGTACTACCTCTTCCAGTGCACGGAATGCCGCCGCTGCTCGCTCTTCTGCCCCTACGGCATAGACACCGCCGAGATAACCATCATAGGCAGGGAGCTCATGAACCTCCTGGGATGCGGCACCGCCTGGATAATGGGGCCCGTGAACAACTGCTACCACAAGGGCAACCACCTCGGCCTCGAGCCCCACGCCATCATGTCCAGCGTAGAGTACATGGTGGACGACATAGAGGAGTACACCGGCATAAGGGTGGACCCCACGTTCAACCGCAAGGGGGCCGAGATACTGTTCGTGACCCCCTCGGGCGACCTCTTCGCCGACCCCGGCACCTTCACCTGCATGGGCTACATGCTCCTTTTCCACGAGCTGGGGCTCGACTACACCTGGAGCACCTACGCCTCCGAGGGCGGCAACTTCGGGTTCTTCACCTCCAACGAGATGGCCAAGAGGCTCCACTACAAGATATTCGCCGAGGCCAAGAGGCTCGGAGTGAAGTGGATACTGGGGGGCGAGTGCGGCCACATGTGGAGGGTGCTGAACCAGTACCTCGACACCTGGCACGGTCCGCCGGACTTCCTCGAGCAGCCGGTCTCGCCCATAACGGGCACTAAGTTCGAAAACGCCAACGAGCTCAAGCTGGTCCACGTCGTGGAGTTCACGGCGGACCTCATCCAGCACGGCAAGCTCAACCTGGACCCCGGCAGGAACGACCACCTTACGGTCACCTATCACGACTCCTGCAACACCTCCAGGGGCATGGGCTTCCTCGACGAGCCGCGGTACGTCATAAACAGCGTCTGCAACAACTTCCACGAGATGCCCGAGAACACCATCCGCGAGCAGACCTTCTGCTGCGGCTCCGGCTCGGGCCTGAACGCCTCGGAGAACATGGACCTCAGGATGAAGGGCGGCCTTCCCAGGGCGAACGCCGTCAAGTACGTCCACGACAAGTACGGCGTCAACGTCCTGGCCAACATCTGCGCCATAGACCGGGCTGCCCTCACCACCTCCATGGACTACTGGGTGCCCGGCGTGGCCGTCTCCGGAATCCACGAGCTGGTGGCAAACGCGATGATATTCGAGGGCCAGGGCTCCAGGGCCACGGACCTGCGCGGAGATGACATCCCGGGCTACGAGGAAGAGGAGGAGCCTGAAGAGCAGGAGAGCGTCGAAGCCCAGGAACCCGCCGAAGGTGGCGGGGAGGCCGAAGGGGGCGGAGAGGCCGCAGGCGGCGAGGAGCCGGCCGGAGAGGAGGGACAGTAATGAAGCTCTACGACGGAGGAAAGGTTATTCTGGGGCTTGCGATTTTCGTCGGGCTCTTCGTCTCCCCGTTCGTCTTCGGCATGGCCAAGCCCGGAGAGCCCCCGGACCCTAAGATAGACACGCCCGAGATTCAGGCCATGGATGTAAAGAAGTGTGTGGAGTCCAAGGAGTTCATGAGGACATCCCACATGGCCCTTCTGGACGGCTGGAGGGACCAGGCCCTTCGCGAGGGCGACAGGACCTACGTCAATTCCGAGGGCAAGGAGTACACGATAAGCCTCCAGAACTCCTGCATGAAGTGTCACTCCAACAAGAAGAAATTCTGCGACGAATGCCACGGATACATGGCCGTCAAGCCGTACTGCTGGGACTGCCATCTGGAGCCTAAGGAAAAGGAAGGGGTATGAGTATGGATAGAAGACAGTTTCTGAGGATGGCCGGACTCGGTTCGATTTTGGGCCTGGGCGGCCTCGGCTCGGTGGAGATCCTGCGGCCGGGGCTTCTGGAGGCCTCAGAGGAGGCTGCCACGGCTCCCGGCGTAAAGAGGCTGGCCATGGCCATAGACATGAGCAAGTTCGATGCGGTGGCCACCAAGAAGAGCATCGATGCCTGCCACAGCATCCATAACGTCCCGGACATTCCCAACACCAAGGACGAGGTAAAGTGGTTATGGACGGTGGGCTACGAAAACGCCTTCCCGGGCAGGGAAAACCCCTTCCTGAAGGAGAGCGTGGAGGAGCAGCCTTTTCTCGTGCTGTGCAACCACTGCCAGTACCCCCCGTGCGTAAAGGTCTGCCCCACCAAGGCGACTTTCAAGAGGAAGAGCGACGGGCTCGTGGCGATGGACTACCACCGCTGCATAGGCTGCAGGTTCTGCATGGCCGCCTGCCCCTTCGGCGCAAGGAGCTTTAACTGGCGGGACCCCAGGCCCTTCATATCGAAGGAGGACCCGAAGTTCCCCACCCGCACGCAGGGCGTGGTGGAGAAGTGCAACTTCTGCGTCGAGCGCATCGCCGAGGGGCTTCTGCCCAACTGCGTCGAGGCCCAGAAGGAAAACCCCGGGGCGATGTACTTCGGGGACATCAACGACCGCCACTCCGAGGTCAGGAGGGTCGTCGAGTCCAACTACACAATCAGGCGCAAGACTGAGCTCGGCACTCAGCCCAACGTCTATTACATAATCGGAGGTGTATAGGAATGCTCGAGAAAGCTCTGACCGGCAGCGCCCGGTACAAGACATGGATGCTCTTTCTGCTCGTGGTAATAGGGCTGGGGTTCCTGGCATACCTCCGGCAGTACCAGACGGGCCTGACGCTTACCGGCATGTCCAGGGACGTGTCCTGGGGCATATACATATCCCAATTCACGTTTCTGGTCGGAGTCGCCGCCTCGGCGGTGATGCTGGTGTTGCCCTACTACCTCCACGACTACAAGACGTTTTCCAAGGCTGTCATATTCGGCGAGTTCCTGGCCATCGCGTCGGTGTCCATGTGCCTGCTTTTCATACTCGTGGACCTCGGCCAGCCCAGGAGGGTCCTGAACGTCCTCCTGCACCCCACGCCGAACTCCATACTTTTCTGGGACATGATTGTGCTTAACGTATACCTGATTCTGAACCTGCTCTGCGGCTGGGTCGTGCTCGAGGCCGAGCGCAAGGACGTGCCGCCGCCCAAGTGGATAAAGCCCTTCATATACCTGTCCATCCCCTGGGCCATAAGCATCCACACGGTCACGGCCTTCCTCTACGCGGGCCTTCCCAGCAGGCACCTTTGGCTCACCGCCATAATGGCCCCAAGGTTCCTGTCCTCGGCCTTCTCGAGCGGTCCGGCTCTCCTCATCGTGCTGGCCTTCATCGTCAGGAAGTACGCAAACTACGACGTCGGCAAGAAGGCCATTAACAAGCTCGCCACCATAGTGACCTACGCGGCGATAATTAACCTCTTCTTCCTGGGCATGGAGTTCTTCACCGCTTTCTACTCCAACATACCCGGCCACGAGCACCCGTTGACCTACCTGTTCTTCGGCCTCCACGATCACGCCAACCTCGTGCCCTTCATGTGGGTGTCCCTGATAGGCTCCATAGTGGCCATACTGCTTTTCCTTACGAGGGACCGCGAAAACGAGACCACCCTCGTGGTGGCCTGCGTCATTCTTTTCGTGGCGCTGTGGATAGACAAGGGCCTGGGGCTCGTTCTCGGGGGATTCGTTCCCAACCCCTTCGAGCAGGTGACCGAGTACACCCCGAGGCTCAACGAGATAATGATTACCGCCGGCGTGTGGGCCATAGGGTTCTTCATACTCTCGGGCCTTTACAAGATAGCGGTCTCTGTGAAGCAGGAACCGGCCGCCGCGTCCTCGAAGGAGGCATGAGGGCGGAAACGACGATTGCACTTAATGAAGGGGTCCCCGAGGAAGGGACCCCTTTTTGTGTGTTATAGCTGTCAGAAGATAAAACCGATTAAAGGAGGTGAGCGGAACATGTTCATGGTCAGCGTCAATGCCGATACCTGCGACGGCTGCGAGGAGTGCGTCAGCATCTGCCCCAACGAGGTCTTCCAGATGAGCGACGGCAAGTCCTCTCCCGACGCCGGCGGCGAGTGCGAGAACTGCGAGAGCTGCCTGGGCGTCTGCCCCAGCGAATCGATCGCGATAGTGGAGATGTAGAGTCTTAAAGCGTAAGGCTTTGAAAGCGGGAAGACCGAGGCCTTCCCGCTTTTTTCGTCGATTGTCATTTTTAAAGGGGATATTATAGAATATATAAAAATTTCCCAGGAGGTATCCCCTTATGTATATGGTGACAGTGGATCCGGAGAAGTGCGAGGGTTGCGAGG
>JASFVA010000173.1:0-4297 GCA_050050055.1 Nitrospirota bacterium | reverse complement strand
CTGGAGTTCCAGAAGATACTTCTCGACTCCGGCGTGACGGCGATCGTAAGGAAGAGCAAGGGGGCGGACGTTCTCGCCGCCTGCGGGCAGTTGAGCGCCCCGCGGTAAAGGCCTAATTCTCGTAGCGGTAGATGTACTCCTCGGGCCCGGCCAGGCCGAAGTTCTCGCGGGCGTGCTTTTCCAGGTAGAACTCGTTGTTCTCGTACGACTCTATGACCGCCCTCAAGTCGTCGTTCTCCTGCCTTATGGCGCTTACCTCGGCGCGGAGTGCGGACTCCTTCTGGCTTAGGGCCGTGTAGCGCATCAGCCCCCTTTCGCCAAACAAGAGGGAGCCGACGACGTACAGGAGGCTGAGGAGCAGAAAGGTGTAGAGGACGTAACGCTTCCTCTTGAGCTCGGTTTCGACCTGCTTCCTTAGATGTTTCTCGGGCAACACCTTAGGAAATATTATACAACGATTCAAGGCCCTTGTATACGGCGGAGTTTTCGAGCTCCTCCTCGATGCTCAGGAGCCTGTTGTACTTGGCGACCCGCTCGCTCCGGGCCAGCGAGCCCGTTTTGATCTGGCCGGCGTTCTTGGCAACGGCCAGGTCGGCTATGGTGGTGTCCTCGGTCTCTCCGGAGCGGTGCGAGACCACGGCCGTGTAGCCTGCCTTCATGGCCATTTCCATGGCGTCGATGGTCTCGGAGAGCGTGCCTATCTGATTCAGTTTGATCAGTATCGAGTTTGAGATTCCTTCGCTGATGCCCTTTTCGAGCAACTCGGTGTTGGTGACGAAGAGGTCGTCGCCCACGAGCTGGATTTTCCCGGCCAGCGCTTCGGTGAGCTTTTTCCAGCCCTCCCAGTCGTCCTCCGACATCCCGTCCTCTATGGAAACGATGGGGTATTTCGACACCAGCTCCGAGTAATAATCGATCAGGTCCTCGGCCGTTACCTTCTTTGATTCGAAGGCGTACTTTCCCCCCTCGAAGAACTCCGACGACGCCACGTCGAGGGCCAGGTAGATGTCTTTTCCGGGCTCGTAGCCCGAGGCCTCTATGGCCTCCATGATGAGCTCCAGGGCGTCCTCGTTCTTCTGGAGGTTCGGGGCGAAGCCGCCCTCGTCGCCCACGGAGGAGGAGAGGCCGCGCTTCTTGAGTATACCCTTGAGGGTGTTGAAAGTCTCGGAGCCCGCCCTGAGGGCCTCGCGGAAGTTGGGGAGGCCGGCGGGCATGATCATGAACTCCTGGATGTCGAGGTTGTTGTCGGCGTGGGCGCCGCCGTTCAGGATGTTCATCATGGGCACGGGCAGCTCCCTGGCGTTGCACCCGCCGATGTAGCGGTAAAGGGGCAGGTTGCTGTCCGCGGCCGAGGCCTTTGCGACGGCCAGGGAGACCCCGAGCATGGCGTTTGCGCCCAACCTGCTCTTG
Source organism: Nitrospirota bacterium (assembly GCA_050050055.1). GTDB lineage: Bacteria > Nitrospirota > Thermodesulfovibrionia > Thermodesulfovibrionales > JdFR-86 > JARRNG01. Next base: position 2,887 of record JASFVA010000173.1, on the reverse strand, counting down.
TTGGCGGTGCCGTCCAGGGAGACGAGGAGGTTGTCTATGCAGTTCTGGCAGACGGATTCGCGGCCTATGAGCTTGGGGGCGATCTCCTTGTTTACGTTCCTGACGGCGCTCATGACGCCCTTGCCGTGGTAGCGTTTGTCCTTGTCCCTGAGCTCGATGGCCTCCCTCTGCCCGGTAGACGCTCCGGACGGCACCGCCGCGGTGCCCATGGAGCCGTTTGCGAGGATGACTTCCACTTCCACCGTGGGGTTTCCGCGAGAGTCAAGTATCTCCCTGGCGTGAACGTCTATTATCTCTCCCATAATTCCTCCCTTGGCTATTTGGCGGCTTTGACGAACTGATCGACCACTTCTTCGGCTTTTTCAACGTCGAGGGGCAGGTCCTTTAGCTCCGCCCTGTTTCCGATGTGCCGGAGCGTGGTATCGAGAAAGACTATGAAGTACTGGCACCTGCTGAGGAACTTCTTGAAATCCTTGTCCACTTCGTAAGGCATCGTCTCGACGAAGAAGTTCTGGAACTCGTCGAAGTCGTCGTACCTGAGCATTTTGAAGGTCGTCTTCTCGAAATGCCCCATGCACGTCTTGAGCGATTTGAGAACCCTCGCGCCTTCTTCAGGGTCGTCGGCGCATTCCTCGAGACGCATCAGCACCCGCGACAGGATGTATATGTTCTCCCTGAGCGTCACGGACTGCTCGGTTTTGTCGACGAAATCGCTGAATATGTCTTCGCCCCTGATTTCGGGCTTCCAGTGCTGCGCCAAGTATATGATGGTATGCCCGATGAGGCTCCTTAGTATCCCGTGGCTGTTTTCTATCTTGCCCCTGAGCTGGTTGGGAGTCTCGTACTCGAAGATGTCCCTCAGCTCCTGCTGATACACCCTCTTCGATTCCATGGTGAACTGGTAGGAAAGGGTCTCCAGGGCGCCGGCCAGCTCCTTGTCGCGGAGCTCCACCACGGACCTTTTCAGGTAGGTGCGGAACACCTCGGTCTCGGAGTTGAGGAGGGAGATTATCAGAAGGGAAGGGTGCAGCTCCGAGAGCCTTATCGAGGAGTAGTTTATGTGGTCGAGGTACCTCAGGAACCTGAAGAGGAAAAGGAAGGTGACCGACACCAGTTTTTTCGAGTCCCTGTCGTCGATGCCCTTGACTATATCGACTATGTCCCCGTGCCCGATGTGGTCCAGCTCCGGGTCTATCTGCCGCTTGAAGGGGTTGAAGTAGACGTTCTCCCTTATCTCCTTGCTGACGAGCTGGCCCAGGTTCTTGAAGCTCATGTACTCGATGAACTCGTTCCTCTTGAGGTCGTTCACTATGCTCTTGAGGTTCAGGAAGGAGCCGTAGAGGCGATAAAGGCTCTTTTCCGGGGTGTCCTGCTTGTAGAGCTCGTCCCTGTAGGCGTTCCTCCTCTTTCCCGTGAGGAACTTGTCCTCGGCGAATTTCTGAAACAGGTAAGCGTTCTTCCGGGCTGCGGGTATGATCCTTTCGAGTATGCTTAGCACCTTGATTATGGCGTCCAGGCCGGCATCGAGCTCGACGATGAAGTTCTTGCTGGTGAGGCTGACGCTCGAGGGGGGGATGTCCTCGAGGTTGAAGAACCTGTCCAGCGCCCTCAAGAGCAGGTCGAGCTCCGAGTAGAGCTCCTTGTTCGTCCTCTTGGAGTCCTCGACCCAGTTCGTGGCCAGCCTCGCGTTCAGCATCACTTCTTCTTTGGCAGGTGAATGGCCGAGCCGTGGAGGTCTTCGGCGGCCTCCATCAGTCCTTCGGAGAGGGTCGGGTGGGCGTGGATGGTGCCCGCGATGTCCTTGGCCTTAAGCCCCGCCCTCATGGCCAGCGCCGCCTCGTGGATTATATCCGATGCGTGGGCCCCGATTATATGGGCTCCCAGTATCTTGTCGGTCTTCCTGTCCGCCACGACCTTGACGAAACCGGATATCTCGCCCATGGCGTGGGCCTTCCCGAGCCCCCTGAACTGGAAGTGGCCAGTGCCGACCTCCAGCCCCTTGTCCGCCGCCTCGAACTCCCTCAGTCCCACGGAGCCTATCTCGGGGGAGGTGAATATGGCGGCGGGCACGACGGAGTAGTCCATCTCGGCCCCCTGACCGCAGGCGTTCTGGGCGGCCACGAGGCCTTCGGTGGAGGCCGTGTGGGCCAGGAGTATGCCGCCGGTCACGTCGCCGATGGCATAGACGCCCTCCACGCTGGTTTCCATCCTTTCGTTAACCGCGATCTCGCCGCGCTTGCCCGTTTCCACGCCGACCTCCTCGAGGCCGATGCCCTCGCTGTTGAAGGCCCTGCCGATGGAGACCAGCATCTTCTCGGCCGAGAGGGTCTTGCCGTCGGGGAGTCGGGCCTCCACGCCGCCTTCGCCTACGGCGACGGACTCGACCCCCACCCCGGTCAGGAGCTTTATCTTCTTTTTCTTGAGTTCCTTGGCCAGGGCGTCGGATATCTCCTCGTCCTCCGTGGACACGGCCCTCGGAAGGAGCTCCACCATGGTTATCTCGGTCCCGAGCTCCCGGAAGATGCAGGCCCACTCGCAGCCTATGACCCCAGCTCCGACGATTATCATGCTCCGGGGTATCTCCCTGAGCTTGAGGGCGTCGTCGCTGGAGAGGATGTTCTTGCCGTCAAAGGGGAAGGTGGGTATCTGGGCGGGCCTCGAGCCGGTGGCTATTATTATCCTGTCTGCCTCTACGGTCTCCTCGGCGCCCTCTTTTCCCACCGCCTTGACCTTGCGCTCCGACGCCAGGGAGCCGCGGCCCTCGATGAACCGGATGCCCCAGCTCTTGAGGAGCGCCCTGAGTCCCTTGACCTGGGTGGAGACAACCTTGTCCTTGCGGGCCATTATCTTTTCGAGGTTGGCCACGGGCTCGCAGGAAAGCTCGACG
>JASFVA010000172.1:0-4319 GCA_050050055.1 Nitrospirota bacterium | reverse complement strand
ACGTTCTGGAGCTCCCTGACGTTGCCCGGCCAGCGGTAGTTTATGAGGAGCGAGCGGGCCTCGGGCGAAAGCTCGCACTCCCTCTTTCCGGCCCCGGAGGAGTACCTCCTGAGGTAGTGCTCCAGGAGCATGGAGATGTCCTCCCTCCTCTCCCTCAGGGGCGGCACGCTTATGGTGATGACGTTTATCCTGTAGTAGAGATCCTCCCTGAACCGGCCCCGTTCTACCGCCTCCTTGAGGTTCGAGTTGGTGGCGGCGATGAACCGGAGGTCCACCTTCCGCGCCTTGGTGCTCCCCAGGGGGCGTATCTCCTGCTCCTCGATGGCCCTGAGGAGCTTCACCTGGAAGGAGGCCGGGACGTCCCCTATCTCGTCCAGGAAGACCGTGGAGCCGTCGGCCTCCTCGAGGAGCCCCTTCTTGTTGGCCACGGCGCCGGTGAAGGCCCCCCGGGCGTGTCCGAAGAGCTCGCTCTCGAATAGGTTTTCGGGGATGGCCGAGCAGTGGATGGGCACGAAGGGCATGTCCCTGCGGGAGCTCTTGTAGTGGATGACCCTTGCCAGGAGCTCCTTGCCGGTGCCCGTCTCGCCCAGGAGGAGCACCGCGCTCCGGGAGTCGGCTATCTTGCCGACCTCGGCCTGTATGACCTTCATGGCCTCGCTTTCGCCGATTACGTCGTCGAAGCCCCACTGCTCCTTCACCTGCCGCTTCAGGAGCAGGTTCTGCCTCTGCAGCTCCTTCTGCCTCACGGCGTTTCTGACCACCTGCTTTATCTCCTCGTGGATGATGGGCTTCATGATGTAGTCGTAGGCCCCCGCCCTGAGGGCCTTGATGGCCGTGTCCAGGGAGGCGTAGGCCGTGATGATGACGAATATCTGCTCCGGCCTCTGCTCCTTGACGCGCGCGAGCATCTCGATGCCGTCCATGCGGGGGAGTATTATGTCGGAGATTATGACGTCGTAGTCGTTCCCCTCGGCGAGCTTCAGGCCCGCCTCGGCGGAGCCCGCGGAATTGACCGAGAAGCCCTCCTTGGCGAAGAGCCTTCCCAGCGACTCCCTGAGGGTCTCTTCGTCCTCCACTATGAGCAAGCTGCCGGACATCGTCATTCCTTCACCGGGAGCCTTATCAAGAAGGTCGTCCCCCTTCCTTTCTCCGTCTGCACCTCGATGGTGCCGCCGTGGTCCCTTATTATACTGTAACTTATGCTCAGGCCGAGGCCCGTGCCCCGGTTGCCGGCCTTGGCCGTGAAGAAGGGGTCGAAGATGTGGTCCTTTATCTCGGGGTCTATGCCCCTTCCGGTGTCGGAGACGGCTATCTCCACCGAGCCGTCGAGGGAGCGGAGGGAGATGCCGAGCCTTCCGCCCTCGGGCATGGCGTCGCGGGCGTTCAGGATGAGGTTGAGGAAGACCTGCTGCATCTGGTCGGGGTCTATCATCAGGTCCGGGACCTCCCGGACGTCGGTGGTGATCTCTATCTTCTTGAAGCGGGCGTCGTAGCGCGCGAGGTTCAGGGTGCTCTCCAGTATCCTGTCGAGCTTCGTGGGGGCCTTCTCCCGGGGGTAGAGCCTGGCGAAGTCGCCCAGGTTCCGGACGATGCGCGCTATCCTCTCTATGTGCTGGCTTATGGTGCCCAGGGAGCCCTTGACGAAGTCCGAGACGTCCTCGGCCTGGAGCTCCTGGACCAGGGAGGAGATGGAGGCCAGGGGGTTGCCGACCTCGTGGGAGACCCCGGCGGCCAGCCTGCCTATGCTGGCGTGCTTGGAGGTCCTGAAGAGCTCCTCCTGGATCTTCTTCTTCTCCGTCACGTCCTCCAGGACCAGCACGTAGCCCTTCTGAGAGCCCGTGAGCCTCGTGAGGTATCCCTTCAGCACCATGGGGGGCGCGTCGCGCCTCTCGCAGTGCATCTCCCCCTTTATCTCGCCCTCCATGATGGCGGGGCCGAAGAGGTCGGCCCTTATGCAGGAGAGGGGCTCCCTGATGTTGGAGCCCAGGGCCTGGGACTTTTCCACCCCCGTGAGGGACTCCATGGCCCGGTTCCAGTACCTCACCCGGAGGCCCTCGTCCAGGGTGGTGACCCCCAGGGGTATGCTCTCGAGGATGTTCTCGCTGAACTCCTTGAGGAGCTGGAGCTGCCTGTTGACCTCGGCTATCTCCTGCCGCGAGAGCCTGAGCGTGGCCGTCATCTGCTTTATGGTGCCCAGTATCTCCCCCCTTTCGGCCTCGGTGTGGACGAGCCTGTCCTCCAGGATGATGCTCGCTATGGGGGAGCCCAGGGCCCCCGAGAGCACCCTCCTGGCCTCGTCCTTCAGGAGCAGGAAGTCCTGGGGGGACATGGAGCCCGCCTCGATGCCCTGCCTCCGCATGAAGCCCTCCACTACCTCCTCGGCCTCCCTGGCGCCGATGTACTGGGCCAGCATGTCCCTGACCTTCAGGGCGTCGTAGCTCCGCATCTCGGGCACTACCCGGGGCGAGTAGGACTCGACGAACATCAGGGCCTGACTCTCCTCCTGGCTGCTCTGGCGCGTGGATATGGAGACGCCCACGTAGAGGACCACGTTTATGAAGAGCCCCCAGAACAGCGAATGGCTCCACTTGTCCAGGCCCGTGAGGCCGAAGAGGGCGTGGGGGTCCAGGAGCCTGGAGTTGACCACGTAGGAAAGGGCGCCGCTCTTCTCCACGATGCCGGCCTTCATCAGGGCGGGCACTATGAGGGTGTAGAACCATATGACGAACCCGCCGGCGATGCCGGCTATGGCCCCCCAGCGGGTGCCCCTCTTCCAGTAGAGGCCCAGGAAGAAGGCCGGGGCGAAGATGGTGACCGCCTCGAAGGACTTGAGGCCGATGTCCACGAGGGTGTAGAACTCGCCTATCGAGACGGCGAAGAAATACCCCAGGAAGACGCAGGCCATGATGATCGCCCTCTTTATGTTGATGATGAGGACGGGGAACCCCTTCATCCGGTTGTAGCGGTAGATGGCGGGCATCACCAGGTTGTTCATCACCATGTTGCTTATGGCCAGGGACGACACTATCACCATCCCCGTGGCCGCCGAGAAGCCCCCTATGAAGACGAAGAGGGCCAGCATCCTCTTGCCCTGGTTCAGGGGTATGGTGAGCACGAAGCTGTCGGCCCAGGACTGGCTTCCGCCCAGGAGCAGGCCCCCGTAGGCCACGGGCAGGACGAAGAGGTTTATGAGGAACAGGTAGAGGGGGAAGAGCCACATGGCGGTCCTGAGGTGCCTGACGTCGTTGTTTTCCACCACCGTCAGGTGGAACTGCCTGGGGAGGAACATTATGGCCATCATGGACAGTATCAGGAGGGAGCCCCACTCGCTGTAGCTCTGCTCGGTGCCCGGCCCCATGTAGAGGAGCTCGCCGTAGACGGTCTCCCGGAGCCTGCCGAAGATGTCGCCGAAGCCGCCGAAGAGCCAGAAGGTGACGTAGAGGCCCACGGCCAGGAAGGCCGCCAGCTTCACGATGGACTCGAAGGCGATGGCGAAGACGAGCCCCTCGTGCTTCTCCGTGAGGTCGAGCCTCCGGGCGCCGAAGATTATGGCGAAGACCCCCAGCATGAGGGTCAGCACCCAGCCCGCCGCCAGGGTGCCCCTGGCCTCGCCGGCCAGTATCATGAAGGTGCTCATTATGGCCTTTATCTGGAGGCCCAGGTAGGGGGTTATCCCCACCAGCGCCACCACGGTCACGAGGGCCGATAGCCCGATGGAGTTGCCGTAGCGGGAGCCTATGAAGTCGGCGATGGTGGTTATCCTGTTTTCCTTCGCGATGGTTATTATCTTTTTCATCACCACCCACCACAGGGCCACCATGAGGGTGGGGCCGAGGTAGATGGTCAGAAAGGAGATGCCCGAGGTGGCGGCCTTGCCCACGCTGCCGTAGAAGGTCCAGGAGGTGCAGTACACGGCCAGGGAGAGGGAATATACGTAGGGGTTGGCGGCTATGCTCCGGCCTGTCCTCTCCCTGTGCTCGGCGTAGTAGGCCACGAGGAAGAGGAAGCACAGATACCCCGCGGTTATGGCCAGGAGTATGGGGAAGGTGAAGAATATCACCTATCCCCCGTCCTCCTCGCCGGTGAGCTTGAATATGACCACTACGGCCAGGATGAAGAGGGCCCAGATGCCGAAGAGGTAGGCCGGGAGCTCGCCCCCGAAGATATGCAGGAAGGGCCAGTTGAAAAGCGCGAGACCAAGGAAAAAAAGGAAAGGCCAGATTTCCCTGTTCATAGGTGAATTTACCACACCCCGCGGCAAACAGGCAATGGGCCGGCGCCGGAGGGCCCCGGCGCAAGCGGCGGGGCGTCTTCCCCCG
>JASFVA010000171.1:0-4332 GCA_050050055.1 Nitrospirota bacterium | reverse complement strand
GCGGCCCTGGGAAGGAGGATGCGCACCCCCCGGAGGCTGCCCCCGCACTCCCGGCGGAAAGCCTCCACCAGGCCCTCGGCGTTGAACTTCTCGGGCACGAGGTCCACCCTGATGCCCAGGGCCTCCACCGCCCGGGCCGTCTTTTTGCCGATGGCGCAGACCTTTATCCCCTTTAGCTCCCTGATGTCCATGCCCACGACGTAGAGCCGGTCGAAGAAATACTTCACCCCGTTTACGCTCGTGAAAACCAGCCAGTGGGGCACCCGCTCGCCGGTGGCGATGCCCTCCAGGGCGCTGTCCACCGAGAGCCAGTCCAGGGGCGGCGCCGCCTCGATGGTGGGAAACTCTATCACCTCGGCCCCCATCTCCTCCAGGGCCCCGAACCCCTCGGCGTGCTCCCGCGTGACCAGTATCCTCGCGCCGAAGAGGGGCTTGAGCTCGTACCACTTGAGCTTTTCCCTCAGCCTCACCACCTCTCCCACCACCATGACGGCGGGGGGCCGGATGTCCTTTTCCCTCACCTGGGCGGCGATGTCCCCCAGCGTGCCCGTCAGGGTCGTCTGGTCCGCCCTCGTCCCCCACCGCACTATGGCCACGGGGGTATCGGCGGGGCGGCCGTTTTCCATGAGCTTCCGCGAAAGGGTCTCTATGTTCTTCACCGCCATCAGGAATACCAGGGTGCCCACGCCCGTGGCGAGCTTCGACCAGTCTATGGAGGAGTTCTCCTTGGTGGTGTCCTCGTAGCCGGGTATCACGGCGAAGGTGGAGGAGTACTTGCGGTGCGTGAGGGGGATGCCCGCGTAGGCCGGCGCCGCCACGGCGGAGCTCACCCCGGGGACCACCTCGAAGGGCACGCCCGCCGCCGAGAGGGCCTCGGCCTCCTCGCCCCCGCGGCCGAAGACGAAGGGGTCGCCGCCCTTGAGGCGCGCCACCGCCCTCCCCTTGGCGGCCTCCTCCAGGAGGAGGGCGTTTATGTCCTCCTGCCTCATGGTGTGGCGGCCTCCGCGCTTCCCGGCGTATATGAACTCGGCGTCGTGGTTTATGTAGTTCAGTACCTGGGCGTTGAGGTGGAAGTCGTAGACCACCACGTCGGCCCGCTCGAGGCACCGCCGGCCCTTGACGGTCAGGAGCCCCACGTCGCCCGGCCCCGCGCCTATTAGATATACGATTCCCTTCTTTCCGGCCATTTGAGAGATTCATTTTAGCACAAAGCCCGACCGGCGGGCCCCCGGCCCCAAAGCGAACCCAGGGCGAGGCCCTCCCCCGGGGGCCCCGCTTCGAAAGGCCGCCGGATTTGCGCTATACTTAGGGTACGAGGAGCGCCGGGGGGGCCATGCCTAACTTCCTAAGACGCATCGCCGAGTCGCTGACCGGAAAGCTGGTCGCCGTCCTGGGCGCGCTCATACTCCTGGGCGGCGCCGTCTTCTGGTACACCTCCGTACAGGCGGACAAGAAACACCTCATGGACAACTCCGTGGCCTTCGTCTCCTCCTTCTCCGAGGTCATGAAGCGGAGCCTCAGGGACGACATGCTCCTTTTCCACAGGGAAGGCATCCAGCGCACCGTGGAGTCCATCGGGGGCGCGGAGTCCATAGACAAGGTGATGGTCCTCGACGGAAGGGGCACAGTCGCCTACTCCTCCGAAAGGGGGGAGATAGGGCGGCGGCTGGAACTGACCAGCAACGCCTGCGCGGGCTGCCACAAGGACCCCCTCAAGCCCGAAAAGGCCGTCACCGACGGAAGGCAGTGGACGGTCTACGAGGACCCCCCGGGGCACAGGGTGCTGAGCTACGTGGAGCCCATCCGCAACGAGCCCGACTGCCACACGGCCCGGTGCCACGCCCACCCCGAGGACCGAAAGGTCCTGGGTGTCCTGGTGACGGACTACTCCCTCAGGCCGATAGACGCCATGGTGGCCGGCCAGGTGCGGGACACCTCGCTCTACATGCTCTCCTTCATAGCCGTCTGCACGGCGGTGCTTTACCTCGTGCTCTGGCGGTTCGTCCTCAGGCCCGTGACCACGCTGTCCAGGGGCATGGAGAGCGTCTCCTCGGGCGACCTCTCGCAGCGGGTCCCGGCCGCCTCCCACGACGAGATAGGCAGGCTCGCCACCACCTTCAACGACATGACCGAGGAGCTCGGCACGGCCCGGCGGAGGCTCGAGGACTGGACCCTGAGCCTGGAGGAGGAGGTGAGGAAGAAGAGCGAGGAGATAAAGAGCGCCCAGGGGCGGCTGGTGCAGGCCGAGAAGCTGGCCGCCCTCGGCAGGCTCACGGCAGACATCGCCCACGAGATACGGAACCCCCTGACCGCCCTGGGGGGGTTCGGCCGGAGGCTCCTCAGGATGGCCGAGAACGAGAAGGAGAAGGAGTACGCCGAGATAGTGGTGGCCGAGGTGGACAGGCTCGAGCACATACTCCGCGACGTCCTGACGTTTTCGCGGGAGGCGAAGCTGAGCTTCGAAAGACAGCCCCTCGCCAAAGCCGTGGAGGGCACCCTGGCGGCCTACCTGGACCTCTGCCGGGAGCAGTCGATAGAGGTGGAGACGGACTTCGCCACGGACCTGCCCGTGCTCCTGGACCGCGACCAGATAAGGCAGGCGGCGGACAACCTGGTCTCCAACGCCATCGACGCCATGGCGGGGGGCGGGACCCTCTCGGTGGCCACGGCCGAGGAGGAGCTAAACGGCATAACCTACGTGGCCCTCCACGTCTCCGACACCGGCCCCGGCATCCCGGAAGACAAGCTCCCCCTCATATTCGAGCCCTTCTACACCACCAAGAAGATAGGCCACGGCACGGGCCTGGGGCTCTCCATAAGCCGCAAGATTATGGAGGAGCACGGCGGGTTCATCTCGGCCAGGAACGGGGCCGATGGGGGCCTGACGATGAGCCTCTTCTTCCCCTACCAGAGCGTCGAGGACCTCCGGGGGGTGCCGTGCTGGGAGTTCATGAAGTGCGGCAGGGACACGGACAGCGAGATTAAGTGCCCCGCCTACCCCCACTTCGGCAGGGTCTGCTGGGTGGTGGCGGGGACCTTCTGCGAGGGCAAGGTGCAGGGCACCTTCGCGCAGAAATGCGAGGACTGCAGGAAGTGCGAGTTCTACCGGAAGGTCACTACCGGGGAGGTCTGAGGGCCTGCCGGTCGCGCGGGGTCCTCAGCCGCAGGAGCTGCAGGCGGACTTGGAGCAGGAGGTGCAGCCCGCCGAGGAGTCTCCGGCAAAGGGCTTCTCCACGCCGCTCATGCCGAAGGTGGAAAACTTCTTCGCCACCTCGGCGCTCTCGCACTTGGGGCACCTGACCTCCGCGGAGCCGAAGACGAGCTTTTCGAAATCCTCGCCGCAGGCGCCGCACTTGTATTCGAAGATGGGCATGCCTAATTATAGCAAAGCCCCGCCCCCGCCCGCCACGCCCGCCGGGGGCCGCCGGGGGGCGGAAGCCCCCGGGAACCCCCCGGCGCCTTGATTATCGGGCGTGGTAAGGTTTAGTATATTCAATCAAATTTTTGGAGGTTTCCCAATGTTAGAGGCTATAAAGTCCTTGTTCGTGTCCGAGGCCTGGGCCATGGCCCCGCCCGCGGGGGGCGAGGGCGGGGGCAGCCCCCTGGCCGGGTTCCTGCCGCTCATAATAATATTCGTCATCTTCTATTTCCTCCTCATCAGGCCCCAGCAGAAGCGGGCCAAGGAGCACAAGGAGATGCTGGCCGCCGTCAAGAAGGGCGACAAGGTCGTCACCTCGGGCGGCATATACGGCCTCGTGGAGGACGTGGGTCAGAATACGGTCACCCTTAAGATAGCCGAGAACGTAAGGGTGAAGTTCGGGAAGTCCTATATTGCATCCCTCAGAAGCACCGCCGACGAAAGCTGATTCCGGGCCGGGCATAGAGGCCGTACGCAACTACGACAAGGCCAGGGTCTACATCGAGATGGCCGACCGCTACCTCGAGAGCATCGGCTACACCGAGCACGGCCTCCGGCACGCCGACATAGCCTCGCGCACGGCCTTCAAGATACTGGAGGAGCTCTCCTTCGGCCGCCGCGACGCCGAGCTGGCCGCCGTGGCGGGCTTCCTCCACGACATAGGCAACATGGCCGGCAGGGTCCAGCACCACAGGATAGGGGCCGTCCTGGCCAAGGAGATCCTCGAGGAGCTGGGCTTCGACCTCCGCGAGATAGGCCGCGTGATGGCCGCCATCGTGACCCACGAGGAGGACGAGGGCATGGTGAATCCCGACCCGGTGACGGCGGCCCTGGTGATAGCCGACAAGTCCGACGTCCACCGCTCCCGCGTGCGCACCAGCGGCAGCATCAGCGAGGACATCCACGACAGGGTG
>JASFVA010000170.1:0-4350 GCA_050050055.1 Nitrospirota bacterium | reverse complement strand
TTCCGGACGTCAAGGACGGCCTGAAGCCCGTGCAGCGCAGGATACTCTACGCCATGTACCGCGAGGGCCTCACGCCGGGCAGGCGCTACTCAAAGAGCGCCGGCGTGGTGGGTGAGGTCCTCAAGAAATACCACCCCCACGGAGACTCCGCCGTCTACGACGCCATGGTGAGGCTGGCCCAGGACTTCAACCTGCGCCACCCCCTTGTTGACGGCCAGGGCAACTTCGGCTCCATAGACGGCGACCCCGCCGCGGCCTACCGCTACACCGAGGCCAGGCTGGCCAAGATAGCCGAGGAGCTCCTCTCCGACATCGACAAGGACACCGTGGACTTCGCCGACAACTTCGACGGCACCACCCAGGAGCCCGTGGTGCTTCCCTCTCGCATACCCAACCTCCTCGTAAACGGGGCCGCGGGAATAGCCGTGGGCATGGCCACGAACATCCCCCCCCACAACCTCGGCGAGGTCGTGGACGCCCTGATGCTGCTCCTTGAGAACCCCAGGGCCAAGCTCGAGGAGCTCATGCAGGCCGTGAGCGGGCCGGACTTCCCCACGGGCGGCGTTATCCACGGCGTAAGGGGCATCCAGGAGGCGTACAGAAACGGCCGCGGCATCGTCAAGGTCCGCGCCAGGGCCCGCATCGAGGTGGACGCCAAGGGCGGCCAGACCATAATCGTCACCGAGCTCCCCTACCAGGTCAACAAGTCGGCCCTCATAAAGAAGATGGCCGACCTAGTGAGGACCAAGCGCGTGGCCGGCATCTCGGAGATAAGGGACGAGAGCGACCGCGACGGCATAAGGGTGGTCATCGAGCTCAAGCGCGGCGAGGTGGCCCAGGTGGTGCTCAACAACCTCTACAAGCACACCCAGATGGAAAACACCTTCGGCATCAACATGGTCACCCTGGTGGACAACCAGCCCCACGTGCTGGGCCTAAGGAGGATACTCAACTACTTCATCGCCCACCGGAAGGACGTGGTGGTGCGGAGGACCCGCTTCGAGCTGGCCAAGGCCGAGGCCAGGGCGCACATCCTCGAGGGGCTCAAGAAGGCCCTGGACCACCTGGACGAGGTAATCGCCCTCATAAAGGGCTCCGAGAGCCCCGAGGAGGCCAGACAGGGCCTCATGGGGGGCTACGGCCTCTCGGAGGCCCAGGCCCAGGCCATCCTGGACATGAAGCTCCAGCGGCTCACGGGCCTGGAGCGTGGCAAGATAGTCTCGGAGTACCAGGAGACCCTCAAGGAGATAGAGAGGCTCAGGGCCATCCTCGGAAGCGAGGCCCTGGTGACCCAGATTATCAGGGACGAGCTCCTGGAGGTGAAGGGCAAGTACGCCGACGAGCGCAGGACCGAGATAACGGCCGAGACGGACGAGATAACCCTCGAGGACATGATCACCGAGGAGGACATGGTGATAACCGTCTCCCACAACGGCTACATCAAGCGAAACCCCCTGAGCGCCTACCGCAGCCAGCACCGCGGGGGCAAGGGCCTCACGGGCATGCAGACCCGCGAGGAGGACTTCGTGGAGGCCCTCTTCATAGGCTCCACCCACGACTACATGCTGTTTTTCACCAACAGGGGCCGCGTGTACTGGCAGAAGATATACCAGATACCCGAGGCGGGCCGGGCGGCCAAGGGAAAGGCCATAGTGAACCTGCTCCCGCTGTCGGAGGGCGAGAAGCTGGCCACGGCCCTCCCCATAAAGAACTTCGAGGAGGGCAACCTGGTCTTCTTCACCAGGAGGGGCATAGTGAAGAAGACGGCCCTCAAGGAATACTCCCGCCCCAGGGCCACGGGCATCGTGGCCATGACGCTCGACGAGGGCGACGAGCTCATCTGCGTGCGCATAACCGACGGCACCAGCGACCTGATAATAGGCACCAGGAAGGGCCAGAGCATCCGCTTCAACGAGGAGGACGTCAGGAGCATAGGCCGCGGGGGCAAGGGCGTGATAGGCATAAGGCTCACCAAGGGCGACGAGGTGGTCTCGGCCGACGTGGCCCGGGACCGCACCGTGCTCCTGACGATAACCGAGAGGGGCCAGGGCAAGCGCACCAAGATAGAGAACTACCCCGTCCAGGGGCGCGGCGGCAAGGGCGTCATCTCCATAAAGCTCACGGAGCGCGGCGGGAAGGCCGTGGGCCTCATACAGGTGAGCGACGACGACGAGGTGGTGATGATGTCAAACGCCGGCAAGGTCATAAGGATGCGCGCCGGCGACATTTCGCTCCTGGGGCGGGCCACCCAGGGCGTGAGGCTTATGGACGTGAACCACGAGGACCGGGTGGTGAGCATCGGCCGGGTGGCCGAGAGGGATTGAGGCCGCCTGCCGCCGGAGCAGCGGTCGTTGTTTTAGGGGAGGGGCGGCCCTGGGGAAAATGACTTTCCTTGCCGCAAGCCGCAGGGCACATGAAACATTCTCCCCTCCCTCGAGGGAGGGGATGAAGGGGAGGGTGAGAAGAATCGTCAAATCACCCCCATCCCCGCCCTCCCCCGTCGAGGGGGAGGGGGCGATATGGGCAACCGCAGCAAGAGACGGAAGAGAACAAGTTAAGCGAGGGGGAGGAACATGCTGGTTGACGTTAGCATAAACGGCGAGAGCATAGACATCGACGTGGCGGACCCCTTCCGCTACGACCTCGAGGAGATGTGGGGCCGCATAAGGGGCCTGGCCGACACCAGGGGCGTGGACCTCGACGGCGCCGACGTAAAGGGGCTCATCCCCAGGATGATCAAGGGCGTGGCCGGCTGCGAGGACGGCTGCCCCGCCGACGCCAAGGGGCTGGTCTCAAGGGGGCACGGGAGCTTCAGGCTCCAGTACATAGAGGGCGGCATCCTCTCTGCCCAGGCGGAGCTTCCGGGCGGAGCCCAGGTGGCCATCAAGATATTCCCGGACTTCTGAGGAACGTCCCCTCCCCTGAGGGGAGGGGATGAAGGGGAGGGTGAGAGGAATCATCACATCACCCCCACCCCCGCCCTCCCCCCTCGAAGGGGGAGGGGGAGTTTTAAAGCGCCAAAGGAAAGGAGCGGTTAACTTAAAGATGCAGTTTTGCGACCTGGCGTGCAAGCACGCCAGCTTCCCCAAGGACGACGCCGTGGACGGCTCCCGCTCCTGCCGGACCTTCGTGGCCCTCTACTGCAAGAAGAAAAAGACCCTCGTCCACAAGAACCTCCCCTGCAAGGAGAAGGTGGAGAGGAAGTAGGGTAGCCGCTGGCGATCGGCTTCGTTATTATCCCACCCGATATCTCGCCGTCCGTATATCGCCGAACGTCATGAAGCATGTTTCCTTACCCTTGGTCTTATAGGGTTTTATGAAACACGAAAATATGCTCGTGCATGATTAGAAGGAAATTGTGCTTGATTGATTTCTTGACCCAGAAACCTGTGGCTTTACAGTTATGCTGAACCTTGATGATGTCTTCCTTCAGAATGAAGCCTGTATCGAGAAAGCAATTCATGACGTTATAGGCAAGAGGAATGTAATACTTGTTTCTTCTTGTGTCGCCTATCAAGACAGCACAGTATTTCCCGGGCCGTAGCACCCTATGGCATTCTCTTGCGACGGCTTCCATCTGAATGCTGAAATCGCTTATTGAGTGGATGTTAGAAAGGTCGCCCTCGATGGTTCCCTTGGAATACTTGATTATATCCGCATAGGGGGGATGCGTCAGGATAAAGTCTATCGAATCATTTTCGATGAAACTGAGGTTTCTCGCGTCTCCCACGCATAGCTCCTGTTCCGGCGCAAAGAGATACTCGAAAGCCAGGTTTTTCCTGCTGGTGGAGATGGATTCGGGGTTAATGTCGATTCCGATGCCCCGCCGTCCGGTCAGTTTGCACTCGATCAGGCTCGTTCCGCCACCAACCATCGGGTCGAGGACAGTATCCCCTTCAGCGGAATACCTGAGGATAAGATTTCTAACGACTTGGGGCGACCAGTTGCCCCTGTAAGTGGACTTGTGAGTCGCCCAGTTGCCTCTCCTGGGGAAAGACCATACAGTAGTTGATTCAACTTGGAAGTTTTCTGGTTGTAGTCGCCTGATAGCCAAAGATACCTTCTTGAATTCCCTTGAAGGTGATCTTTGATCGGCAGCCGATAGAATGTAAAGAGACTATATGTAATAACAAAAAGACAGTATCTAAAGGATGTTACGAGTGTCCGGAGCTTTACTCCCAGAGTTTGCGGTAAACGCCGCGCTCAAGAAATTCTATCAGTCCCAAATCCCTGAGTTGCTGTAACTGTTGTCTGATTTTGGCTTTTACGAATTTATTTTCCGGATGTAGCTTACTTAACCTTTCCTCATGCTCATAAACGTCTTTCAGTTTAAAAACATCAAGGTCTATT
>JASFVA010000169.1:0-4353 GCA_050050055.1 Nitrospirota bacterium | reverse complement strand
CCCGGCCAGCGTCTCGGCCAGTTTCACGGCCTTCTTGCTCTCCGTGCGGGGCACGGTGAAGGAGATGTCCGTGGCGCCGGTCTCGTGGCTTATGTTCTGCACTATCATGTCGACCACGACGTTCGCCCCGGCAACGGCCTCGAAAAGTCTTGAAGCTATCCCGGGCCTGTCGGGCACGCCGATTATGGTTATCTTGGACTGATTCTTGTCGTAGGCTACTCCGGAAACCACTACCTTTTCCATCTCCTTGTCCTCCTTGGCTACCAGCGTACCGGGGGCCTCAACGAAGCTCGACCTGACCACGAGAGGAACACGGTATTTCTTGGCGTATTCCACAGACCTCGACTGAAGGACCTTCGCGCCCAGGCTGGCGAACTCGAGCATCTCGTCATAGGAGACCTTCTCCAGCTTCCGCGCCTCGGGCACCATGTTCGGGTCCGTCGTGTAGACGCCGTCAACGTCGGTGTATATCTCGCAAAGGTCGGCCTTGAGCGCCGCCGCGATGGCCACCGCCGTGAGGTCCGAGCCTCCCCTGCCAAGCGTTGTCACGTCGGTCCCGGCGACCGTTATTCCCTGGAACCCCGCCACCACCGGCACGACGCCCTCCCTCAGCGACTTCTTGAGCCTTTCCGCCGAGACCAGCTCTATGCGGGCCTTGGTGTGGGCGTCGTCGGTCACGATGCCCACCTGCCGCCCCGTAAAGCTCATCGCCCTTACGCCGAGCTCGGAGATGGCCATGGCGGTGAGGGCCGCGCTGATGCGTTCCCCGGAGCTCAGAAGCAGGTCCATCTCCCTGCCCTCGGGCTGCGCGCTGATCTCCTCGGCCAGGGCTATGAGCTTGTTCGTCTCGCCGGCCATGGCGGATACGACCAGGACCAGGCCGTGGCCGTCGTCGCGGGCTCTCTTGACCCTCCTGGCCACCTCCCTGATCCGGTCGAGGCCCCCCACGGAAGTGCCTCCGTATTTCTGGACTATGAGCATCCCGCTATTTCTTCCAGCCCTTTATGAAATAGTCCATGAGCTCGTGGCCCCTCTCCACCATAACGGCGTTGGGCGACTTGAAGATCTCCTCCGTGAAGCCCTTGGTGCCGGAGTCCTTCTTCTCCGTGCTGTCAAACACCGCGAAAGGCACGGGCTCGGCCGAATGGGTCCTGAGCTTGAGAGGCGTAGCGTGGTCCGGCATAACGAGAACCTTGAAGGCGTCGAAGGCCTTCATGCCCCTCAGGACGGTGCCCACCACGAGGGCGTCGAAGTCCTCTATGGCCTTCACCTTGTCGGCGGCGTTTCCACTGTGCCCTGCCTCGTCGGGGGCCTCCACGTGAATGTATGCCAGGTCGTTCTTCTCCAGGGCCTTGAGGGAGTGCTCCGCCTTTCCGACGTAGTTCGTGTCCAGGTAGCCCGTGACCCCCGGGACGTCCAGTATCTCGAAACCGGCGTAGATGCCCAGCCCCTTCATGAGGTCCACGGCCGAGACCAGCGAGCCCCGGAGGCCGTACCTCTCCTCGAAGGTCGGCAGGCTGGGCTTTCTGCCCTCGCCCCAGAGCCAGATGCTGTTTGCCGGCCTCCTGCCCTCGGCAACCCTCTTCTTGTTTATCTCGTGCCCCTCCAGCAGGCCCACCGACCTCATCATGAGGTCCTTGAGGCACTCGCAGCTCCTGCCGAGGGGGAGGTAGTCGGTGATGTCCTTTCCCAGGATGTCGTGGGGAGGGGTGCAGTCGGAGCCCAGCCGGGCGTTCTTGAGAACGACCAGGTGGCGATAGCTCACGCCGGGGTAGAACTTTATCTCGTCGCTTCCGAGCTCCCTGTCGAGGAACTCTATGAGCACTTTCGCCTCCCCCGTGGAGATGTGCCCGGCGCTGTGGTCGTCCATGCGGGCGCGCCTCTTCGTCTTGTCGAAGCTGAGCGTGACGAGGTTGCACCTGAAGGCGACGTCCGACTCCTGGAGCTCCACACCCATGCTCGCCGCCTCGAAGGGCGCCCTGCCCGTATAGTATTTTCCGGGGTCGTAGCCCATGATGCTGAGGTTCGCCACGTCGGAGCCCGGGGGGAAGCCGTCGGGCACGGTCTTGACCACGCCCACGGTGCCCTCCCTGGCCAGCCTGTCCATGTTCGGGGTGAAGGCCGCCTGGAGGGGCGTCCTGTCGCCGAGCTCGGCAACGGGCCAGTCGGTAATGCCGTCTCCTATGATCACAACGTACTTCAAATTATCTTCTCCACCACCTTCTCCACCTCGGCCAGGTCTGGCTTGAGCAGAAGCGGGGCCTCCGATATCTTAACAGCTATATCCGGGTCCTTGAGCCCGTGCCCCGTGAGGGTGCAGACGACCCTGTCCCCGGGGCTAAGGTAACCTTCCCCGTAGAGCTTGATGACCCCGGCAAGGGAGGCGGCCGAGGCCGGCTCGCAGAATATGCCTTCCCGCGAGGCGATAAGCCGGTAAGCTCGGAGTATTTCGTCGTCGGTAACGGCTTCTATTCTTCCTCCGGACTCGTCCCTTGCCGCCTCCGCGCCCCTCCAGCTTGCCGGGTTGCCAATGCGTATTGCGGTGGCCACGGTCTCGGGCTTTTCCACCGGATGGCCCAGCACTATGGGGGCGGCTCCCGCCGCCTGGAATCCAAGCATCTTCGGGAGGCTCCCTGCCCTCCCGGCCTCCCTATACTGCTTGTAACCCATCCAGTAGGCGGTTATGTTTCCGGCGTTGCCCACGGGTATGGCGTGGAACGGCGGCGCGTCGCCCAGGGCGTCGCAGACCTCGAAGGCAGCCGTCTTCTGCCCTTCCAGCCTGTAGGGGTTGATGGAGTTCACCAGGGTCACCGGGTGCTTCTTCACTATGGATTTTACCAACGAGAGGGCCTGGTCGAAATTTCCCTCGATCTGTATGACGCTGGCCCCGTGGGCCAGGGCCTGGGCGAGCTTTCCGAAGGCAATCTTGCCCTCCGGTATCAGCACTATGCATTTTATGCCCGCCCTGGCGGCATACGCCGCCGCCGCCGCCGACGTGTTACCGGTGGAGGCGCAGATTACGGCCCTCGTCCCGTTTTCGAGGGACTTGGAAATCGCCATGGCCATCCCCCTGTCCTTGAACGAACCCGTGGGGTTGGCGCCCTCGAACTTGAAATACACGTCGAGGCCCTCGAGCACGTCCCTGGAGACGTTGGCCGCCTGGATGAACGGAGTTCCGCCTTCCATTAGCGAGATAACCGGCGTCCGGCCGGTTACCGGAAGGAATTCCCTGTACCGGTGGATTATGCCTTCCGAGGCCATGCTATTCCAGGATGTCCCCCTCTACAAGCTCCACCTCGACTCCTTTTTTCTGCAGAGACTTCAGGCCCTTCTCGAGGTTTTCTCCCTTGCCCTCGAGCTCGAGAATCATTTCCCCCACCGTGTCCGTGACCCTCGCCCTCCGGATGTTCGGCATCACGTCGTATTTCTTGGCCATCTTGAACAAGACCGGCTCCTTGATCAGCTCCTGGGGAAAGGTCAACTTGACCCGCCTTTTCATGATACCTCCTATCTGAGAATTTGGCCGCCGGCTATGGCCGGGACGATGGAAACCTCGTCGCCGTCCTTAACCTCGGTGCTCTCCGCCTGGAGGAAGCGAATATCCTCCTCGTTTACGTAGACGTTGACGAACCTTCTTATCTTGCCGCCCTCGGAGACCCTCTCGCCGATGCCCGGAAACTGATTCTCCAGCTCCTCCACGACGGATATCACCGTACCCGAACTGACCTCCACGACCTCCTGCCCCTTGGTCAACCTCTGAAGGGGCGTCGGTATTCTAACTTTTACAGCCATGGGCCTCACCTCCCTGTTATTTTATCTTCTTATACAAAGCCTCGAAGGACACAAGGGACGGCTTTATCTGGTGTACCTCGGCCGTCTGTCCCATGAGGGCCTCCTTGGTCTTGAGGCCGTTTCCGGTTATGCAAAGGACGGTCGATTCGTTCCTGCCGATCCTGCCCGACTCTATGAGCTTCATGGCACAGGCGAGGGTAACGCCGCCCGCCGTCTCGGCGAATATGCCCTCGGTCTTGGCAAGGAGCTTGATGGCGTCGATTATCTCCTGGTCCGAGACGTCCTCGCCATAGCCTCCGCTTTCGGCCACGGCCTGGGTGGCATAGAACCCGTCCGCGGGATTGCCTATGGCCAGGGACTTGGCCACGGTGTCGGGCTTCACGGGCCTGATGACGTCGGTTCCCTGCTTTATCGCGGCGCTTATGGGCGAGCATCCCGTGGCCTGGGCCGCGAAGAGCTTGGTGCCGAGCTCCCCGATGAGCCCTATCTTCTTGAACTCCTTGAAGCTCTTCCACACTTTCGTCAGGAGGGAGCCGCTGGCGCAGGGCACGACGACGTTGT
>JASFVA010000168.1:0-4353 GCA_050050055.1 Nitrospirota bacterium | reverse complement strand
TTCCATTTGCCGGTGGGCTTCACTGTCTCGTCTCCGCGCGCCTCATGAGAAGCTATTATAATTATCGGAAAGTTAGGCGGTCAATCTGCCGGGGCCGTCGAGGCCGGGGGGCGCGCCCGAGCCCTGCGCCGGCACCCGGGCGGGGGCCTGCCTCCTGAGGTTCCAATCGGGGGAGCCGTATCTTTTAATAAGCTCCTCGGCCACGGACTCCTCCCCGGGAGTCAAGGAGGAGGAGGCGAACCTTACGCCGAAGGCCTCCTCGAAGGCATCGATCAGCGAGAGCTCGAGGTCTTCCACGTCCAGGGAGGGCTTGAACTCCCCGAGCCCGGCCATGGAGGCCCGCGCCTCCGCCGCCCCGGCGCCGAAGACCCTCCGAAGCCCCTCGTAGTCCACCGCAAGGGGTATCGAGCCCTGCTGCATGAACCTCCCCGGCCACCGCTTCTGGGCGGAGCCCACCACCTTGCGGCCCCCGACCTTCAGCTCCCCGAAGGAGACGGACTCGAAACAGAGGGGGCTTCTCGCCCGGCCCCGGGGCTTCGCGGCCCGTGAGGTCTCGGGCTCAAGCCCCAGCCTCCGGAGGGCGAGCTCCAGGGCCCCGCCGATAAGGGCATAGCAGTCCCTGAGGCCGCCGGAGAAATCGCCGGAGGCGGGGGCGGAAAAACTATAAGTCAGGTCTCGGCCGTGAAGAATGCCCCTGCCGCCCGTTACCCTTCTGACCAGGGGCACCCCGCTTCGGGCGAGGTATTCGGGGTCCACGTCCCCGGCCCTCTGGAAACACCCTATGCTCACCGAGGGAAGGGACCACCGGTAGAGCCTGAGGACCGGCCCCTCGGCCCCCAGGGCCAGGGCCTCGTCCACGGCCATGTTTTCGAAAGCCCCCGAGGGGGCCGAGCGTATAAGGCGCCAGCGGGTCACTTTCTCCGTTCGAGCACTATGCGGTGCCTGGAAAGGGAGATCTCCCTTATGCCGCCTTCCACGACCTTTTCCTCCCCGAAGAGGTTTCTCATGTAGACCCTTCCGTCCTCGGGCCTGATGATGTCCACGTTGTCGAGGATGGGCTCCTCGTTGCCCCCCTCGCCTAACAGAAACGCATTCGTCTCGCACATCGCCTTGGGCTCCTTCCGCAGTCCTTTATAGAAAATATTTTAGAACGTCCATACATATAATGTATAGCCCGGCTGTTTGAATGTATGGCCCGGCGGTTTGCGGGGGCGGGCCCGGGTGCTGTAGTCTTACTGGAGGCCATGAGGAGGCTTGGGGTGCATACTTCGATTGCCGGCGGGCGGCATATGAGCCTGACCAGGGCGCACGCCCTGGGCTGCGCCACCGTCCAGATATTCACCCACAACCCCAGGGCCTGGGCCACCGCGCCGCTTGCGGAAAGGGAAAAGGAGCTCTTCGTCGCCCTCAGGGGAAAGCTCGGCCTCGACCCCGTCTTCTCCCACGCTTCCTACCTTATTAATATAGCGTCGGCCGACGAAGCTCTCAGGAGGAAGTCCCGGCGCCTTCTTGCCACGGAGATGGAAATAGCCGACGAACTCGGAATCGACTACGTGGTGGTCCACGTGGGCGGCGCCCGCGACGGCGAAGGCAGGGCAAGGGCCGCCCGGAGCATCAGGAGCGCCCTCAGGGGCAGGGATGGGGGCGCGGGCCTCCTTCTTGAGAACACCGCCGGAAGGCGGGGCGACGCGGCCTCGGACATCGAATCGCTCGCCGCGATAATCGAAGGCTCTGCCGGTCTCGTCTCCGGCATATGCCTCGATTCCTGCCACGCCTTCGCCGGGGGATACGACATCAGGTCTGCCCGGGGCCTGCGGAGCCTCTCCGGAGAAATCGAAAGGCGCATCGGCCTTGGCATGCTAAAGCTAATCCACCTCAACGACTCCAGGGGGGAGGCAGGCTCGCATACGGACAGGCACGAACACATCGGCCGGGGAAGGATAGGCGAGCCGGCCCTGATGCGGTTCGTCCGCCACAAGCCGTTTTCAAGGACTCCCATCATCCTCGAGACTCCCAAGAAGAGCGAATCGGACGACGCCATGAACCTGGCCGTCGTCAGGAAGATGCTCTCGCCGCGGAAGAGCGGAACATAAATTCGAACGAACGTTCTCAAAATAGCATCGTTCAATTTTTATGCTCTTTCGTTTTAAAATTAATATTTTCTGTTGACAAACTTAACCCTTTGTGTTATAAATTGCAGAAGATGATGCTGAACAAATTATTCTCATCATCAATTAGGGCAGACGTGCTGTCGCTGCTTCTAAACAGCCCCGGCGAAAAATTTTATGTCAGGGAGATAGCCAAACTGCTTCGAAAGAACCCCTCGGGCGTCAAACGCGAACTCGACAACCTCGAGCGCTTGGAGATAGTCAAGAGCGAGAGGATTGCCAACCTGAAGTATTTCCACGCCAACACCAAGTCTCCCCTCTACCCGGAGCTCAAGAACCTCATCACCAAATCGCTGGGGCTTCCCGGCGCCCTCAAGGCCGTCCTGCGTACGGCCGGCGCCAAGGCGGCCTTCATCTACGGCCCCTACGCCGAAGGCGAGGACGTCGACTCCGTCAGCATCATGGTGATAGGCGCCAGCTCTCCCGTGGACAAGGAGTTCAGGAACCTGATGAAGAAGTTCGGGTACGAGATAAACTGGATCGAGATGGACGAAGAAGAATACAGGCGCAAGAGAAGGAAGAAGGACTCTTCCCTCTTGCGCATCCTGTCCGGCAAACGGATTCCGCTTATTGGCAGGGTGTAAATTAAGTCCCCTGGCGGGGGTTAAGAAAGGAGGTGAAGCAGAATGGCAGTAAAGAAGACCACAAAGAAGAAGACGGCCAAGAAGAAGACCGCGAAGAAGAAGACGGCCAAGAAGAAGACGGCCAAGAAGAAGACGGCCAAGAAGAAGGCCGCCAAGAAGAAGACCGCGAAGAAGAAGACGGCCAAGAAGAAGACGGCCAAGAAGAAGGCCGCCAAGAAGAAGACGGCCAAGAAGAAGGCCGCCAAGAAAAAGACCGCCAAGAAGAAGACGGCCAAGAAGAAGGCGGCCAAGAAGAAGTAGATGGGTCTACGGCCGGGAAAGAGTCATTTCAGGCTTCTTTCCCGGCTCCTTTTTGCCGTTTCACAACGGACAACTAAAATATACTCAAGTCCTCTGAGGAAATCAACCGAAAAATATAAGGCTTTGATTTAACGGAGTTTTTTAGGAGCAGGCGGCCACTTCCGCATGCCGTTCGGCACCGGAGACGATCTGCCAGCAGTCCGCCGAGGAGAGGAACTTCTTTAAAAACCTCACATTTGCCATGTGCCCCGACCTGGAGGCCACCAGGTGGCCCTGGATGGGGAAGCCCACAAGCGAGATATCGCCAATAAAATCAAGCATTTTGTGCCTGATGAACTCGTCCTTGAACCTCAGGCCGGTGGGGTTGATCACGCCGGTGTCGCTGAGGATGACGGCGTTTTCGAGCGAGCCGCCCTGGGCGAAACCCAGGCTCCTGAGGTGCTCCACGTCCTTGAGGAAGCCGAAGGTCCTCGCGGGGGCCAGGTCCTTGGCGAACACCCCGCCTTCGAGGTCCAGGGTCATGGTCTGCTTCCTGAGAAGCCTGTGGTCGTAGTGGATATGGTAGGTGAGCTTCCTCCCCTCGTGGGGAAGGGCCGATATCTCCGCCTTCCCCTCCTTGAACACCACGGGGCGGAGCACCTTGATGTAGGAGCGGCAGGCGGGCTGGACCGTGATGCCGGCGCCCAGTATCATATCGACGAAGCCCGCGGAGCTCCCGTCCAGGATGGGGACCTCGGGGCCGTCCACCTCGACTATGAGGTTGTCTATCTCAAGGCCCGCAAGGGCGGCCAGCAGGTGCTCGACGGTCTTGACGCTGGTGCCGTTTGAGCCCAGCGTGGTCGCGAAGGCGGTCTCGCTGACGGCGTTGACGTTGGCACTGATGAAGTCGCCCTTGTCCGCCCTGAAAAAGACGATGCCGCTGTCCAGGGGCGCAGGCCTCAGCCGCACGACCACGTGCCTGCCCGTGTGGAGGCCGTGGCCCTCGAATACGAGGTCCTCGCTTATGGTCTTCTGAAAACGCATCATTGTTGACTAAGCAATTTAGATGCCATGTGATAAGTCCTTGATTAACAGGAATATTGGTTATCGGGATTGTTGACACTTTTGCACGGGCTGTGTCGAAAGCGCAACACTTGCAGGAAAAGACCTCAGACCTCGCCCCCCACCACCATCTCGGGTATCCTCACCGTGGGCATGGCGTCGGAGACGGGCGCCCCCTGGCCGTCCTTTCCGCAGGTGCCTATGGCGAAGCCCAGGTCGGAGCCCACCATGTCGATGGACTTGAGGATCTCGGGGCCGCT
>JASFVA010000167.1:0-4363 GCA_050050055.1 Nitrospirota bacterium | reverse complement strand
TCAGCCTCTATCACGCCCGGAAGCCGAACCGGGCTCGTGCAATATCTGTAGTCCGCTTCGATAGGCAAGAAATCCACATCGTGCAAACATAGGTACTCCGACTCGGCCCTTGCTTCCATGGCGCCAATATTGAGGAGCTTGCCCTTGTTGAAGAGCTTGTCGTTGTTCTGCTGAACGACCAGTATCTCGTGGTCGATGCCCTGACGCTCAAGAGTGCCATTAAGAATAGGGGCAATTTTTTCGAGGTGTCTGTGCCTGTGACGGAAGGGAATTATCACGGAGAGTCTCCGGCCGCCGATTCTCATGGGGGAAAGACTCTTCGGCCTGTTCCTGAGGATCTCCTTCCTGGCCGGAGCGATGAGCTTTAAATCGGTGATTGGCACGGCACGCAAATTGCCATTCTGTGCACCGGATACCTGGACCGGGTCCCAAGATAGCCTGAAAGAGGGAATGACCAGATTAATAGCTCTTAATTTACTTAAACGCATTGTTTTTGGCCTTATAACAAATACGCTTCATATCAGTACCCTTGAGTCGAGCAGGGCGTAGAGGCCGCCAAAGTCTTAATGAAGGCATAAACCACTATGAATATGGTGGTCCCAACGGGACTCGAACCCGTGTCTTAGCCTTGAGAGGGCTATGTCCTAGGCCTCTAGACGATGGGACCTGTTTTGGCTGGGGAGAGAGGATTCGAACCCCTAAAAGCAGAGCCAGAGTCTGCCGTGTTACCGTTACACCACTCCCCAATATCTAATGATATCAGCTATTTATCAATTATACTCATTCCCCTTCCAACTGTCAAACAGCCTCCGCCCCTCAAGGCCGGGTACAGGGGCCGAGGGGAGAAAAACAAATGCCTTTAAGAGAGGTTGCCGGTCCCAAGACGGCCCGGAGGGCGAAACGAAGTCATGCATGCCGCGCCCCCGGGCTTTCCTACCCTGGGGGATACCCCGCATCGGGCGGGAGTACTTCTAACTCGGGCGTAAGCTCCCCCCCGGGCATGTCTTCTTCGGCCGCCTCGCCCCCCTCGGCCTGCCCCTCCGTCTCGGTCTCGAGCTTGCTCCAGGGGAGAGCCTCCCCGGAAAAAAGCGTGAAGTCCAGCTCCATGTCGTTTATCCCAGGACGAAACCTGGCCGCAACAGAAAACGTGCTCACCTGTCCCGGGAATATCGGGTTAAGGTCTATCAGGGAGTGCTCGGAAACGAGCATATTCCCAGCCTCGTCGAGGAAACGCGCGTGGACCAGGACACTTGGAATATTCCTGCCAGATAGGTTCTTAACCGAGCCTGTGACCACCAAATATCCGCCCTGTTCGTACCAGTCCATCTCCTGAACCTCGAGAAGCGCCTCCCCGGCGGGCTCTCCGGCAGCCGTCGAAGCCGCGGCCCTCTCTTCAGAGGACTCCCCTGCGAGGGCTTCGAATTCCTCCCTGACGCGCTTTCTCTCCGCCTTACTCCCGGCTTTTTTCTCCGCCGCTTTTTTCTCGGCGGCCTTCTCTTCCGGGGCCTTCTTGCTCGGGGACTTCCATCTCACGCCCTTGAGCTTGGGCAGGACGCCCCTCTCCTCCTCCGCCGAAGGGCCCGCCTTTCCCGTCTCGAGATCCTCGGGCGTTCCAGACCTGTCGACGTCGTAAAGGGAAGGGAAGACAAATATGAAGCAGAGGCCCACAATGATGCCCACGGAGAGAACGAGGCCTATGGTCTGCTTCCAGCTCATACCAAGTTCGCGCGGCGGGAGCCGCATCTCGATTACATTCTAAATCATCGGGATGAAAAAGTGGAGATTTTCAGGCGCCGCCCTTGAGCCCTTTCTTGTGGCCCGACTTGAGGAGCCCCTGGAGCTCGTCCATGAACTCGTTTATGTCCTTGAACTCCCTGTAGACGGAGGCGAACCTGACGTAGGCTATCTTGTCCATGTCCTGCAGCCGGGACATAAGCTCCTCGCCTATCACCGAACTCTGCACCTCCCTGACCTCCATGGACAGGAGGTTCTTCTCTATCTCGTCCACCGCCCTCTCCCTGGTCTCCACGTCCACGGGCCGCTTGTGGAGCGCCTTGTCCAGCCCCTTGAGGATCTTCTGCCTGTCGAAGGGCTCGCGGCTGCCGTCCTTCTTTATGACCATGGGCATGAGGTCCTCCACCCTCTCGTAGGAGGTGAAACGCTTTTCGCACTGAAGACACTCCCGCCTCCTCCGGATGACGGAGCCGTCCTTCGCCGAACGGGAGTCGATTACCTTGTCTTCGAGATGGCCGCAGAAAGGGCACTTCATCTTTCGTAGATCGGGAACTTGTCGCAGAGCCCCCTTACCTCGTCGCAGAAGCGGGAGATGGCGTTTTCGTCGCCCATGCTGTTCAGGACGCCGTCTATGAGCTCCGCCACCCGCGCCATCTCCGCCTCGCCCATGCCCCGGGTGGTGACGGAAGGCGTGCCGAGCCTTATGCCGCTCGTTACGGCCGGGGGGCGCTCATCGAAAGGAATGGCGTTCTTGTTGAGCGTGATGCCAGCCCTGTCGAGGGCGTCCTCGGCCGCCTTTCCGGTGATGCCCTTGTTAGTGAGGTCCACGAGCAGGAGATGGTTGTCCGTGCCGCCGGAGACTATCCTGTAGCCCCTGTCCGTGAGCTCCCGGGCGAGCCTACGGGCGTTTTGAACCACCGCCTCCTGGTACTTCCTGAACTCCGGCGTCAGGGCCTCCTTGAAGGCCACGGCCTTGGCGGCTATGACGTGCACCAGGGGGCCGCCCTGGATGCCGGGGAATATCATCTTGTCGACGGCCCGGGCGTATTCCTTCTTGCACATGATCATGCCGCCCCGGGGGCCCCTGAGGGTCTTGTGGGTGGTGGTGGTAACGAAATCGGCATGGGGGAACGGCGAGGGATGGACGCCGGCGGCAACGAGGCCGGCAATGTGCGCGATGTCGGCCATCAGGTAGGCCCCGGCCTCCCTGGCTATCTCAAGACATTTCTCGAAATCCAGGGTCCTCGAATAGGCGCTCGCGCCGACCACTATCATCCTGGGCCTGTGCTCGCGGGCGATCTCTCTCATGGCGCCGTAATCGAGGTATCCCGTCTCCCTGTCCACGCCGTAGGGGACGTTCTTATAGAGCATTCCGGAGAAGTTTACCGCGGCGCCGTGCGAGAGATGTCCGCCATGCCTGAGGTCCATGCCCATGATGACGTCGCCCGGCTTCAGCATGGAAAGATAGACCGCCATGTTGGCCTGCGTGCCGGAGTGGGGCTGCACGTTCACGTGCTCCGCGCCGAAGAGCTCCCTGGCCCTCTCTATGGCCAGGTTTTCCACGATGTCGGCGTACTCGCAGCCGCCGTAGTAGCGCCTTCCGGGATATCCCTCGGCGTATTTGTTTGTGAAGACCGAGCCCTGCGCCTCGAGCACGGCGGGGCTGGCGTAGTTCTCCGAAGCGATGAGCAGGAGTTTTTCCCGCTCCCGCTCGGTCTCCATCATTATGGCATCGTATATCCGCGGGTCCGTACGCTTGAGGTCCTTGAGGTTCATTCCTTGGTCTTGTCTCTTTTCTCCTCCATCGAGGATATCTTCTGCAGTCTCCGCAGGTGCCTCCCGCCCTCGAAGGGCGTTTCCATCCATACCCTGGCGATGTCCTTTGCCAGTTCGGAGCCCACGACCCTGCCGCCCAGGACCAGGACGTTGGCGTCGTTGTGGAGGCGGCTCATCCTGGCGCTGAAGGGCTCGGAACAAAGCGCAGCCCTCACGTTGCGGTGCTTGTTCGCCACGATGGACATGCCTATGCCCGTCCCGCATATGAGCACCCCCCGGTCCACCTCCCCCTTAGAGACGGCGGAGGAGACCTTGTCGCCGAAGTCCGGGTAGTCCACCGACTCCGGGGTGTCGGTTCCCATGTCCGTTACGTCCGAGCCCATCTCCCTGAGTAGGGACACCATCTCCCCCTTGAGAGCCAGGCCCGCATGGTCGCTTCCGATGGCAATCTTCATGAAGGCACCTCGCAGATTATCGAATAGTCAATTTTAATTAACCCACTATGCTAAGTCAAGAAAGAGAGTGCAGCGCCCTTCCCCTGAGACTCCCCCTCGCGCTTCGCCGGGCCCCGGCCCCGCCGTCAGAGGTAATACACCACCAGGTAGGCCAGGAGTATCACCGTAATCCATATGACGGCCGTGCCCACGGCCCAGTGCCAGGTCACGTCGCCGGGATAGGCGGCAAGCTCCTCCCTGGCCCTCCTCCTCAGTTCGGCCCCGCGCTCGGGCCCGCTAACCGCGGAAAGCGAAAAGTGCCAGGCGATCCTGAGCGCGGCGACGGGGTTCCGCCCATACCACGCGAGGGCGCCCGGGAGGGCCTCGAAGGCCGCCCTCCTCAGGGCCGCCCCCAGGGC
>JASFVA010000166.1:0-4370 GCA_050050055.1 Nitrospirota bacterium | reverse complement strand
CGTCGAACATCCGCGGGCTCTCAAGCACGATGTTCTGGCCGACCTCCAGCGGGCAGGTGGCGATGAAGCACAGGCCCGACTCGCTGAAGTTCACCACGATGCCCAGGTCGGGAAGGCCGGAGTGGCTCTGGGGGAGCTGCTTCCTGGAATCGGAGCAGCAGTAATGGACCGGGCCGGCCACCCGCTTCCTGTCGTGGTCCCTGCGCTCCTCTCTCATCCCCCGGCCCCCTGGCGTCATTTAGCCGTCCCGGGGTTTTTCTCGCACCAGCGGCGGGCGTTTCTGAACATCCTGAGCCAGGGCGATTCCCCGAGGCCCTTCCATTCCTCGGGCATCCACGGCCACTGCCACTTGATAAAGCTCCTTTCGGGATGGGGCATCAGGGCCAGGTGCCTGCCGTCGGGCGAGCAAAGGGCGGTGATGCCCTCGGGCGAGCCGTTTGGGTTGAAGGGATACCGGCCGGTGGGGTTGCCTCCGTCGTCGGCGAACCTGACCGGCGCGAGCCCCTCGCTGAGGACCCTCTTGTAGATCTCGTCGTCGGGGGCGAAGAACTTCCCCTCCCCGTGGGCCACCCACACGCCCAGCACCGAGCCCTCCATCCCCCTCAGCATTATCGAGGGGCTTTCGAGTATCCTCACAGTGCTGAAGCGCGACTCGAAGCGCCCCGAGCGGTTTCGCACGAAGCGGGGTTTAAGCGGGTCCTCGATGCCCGGCCAGGGCACCCACCCTATGAAGGCCATGAGCTGGCAGCCGTTGCAGACGCCGAGGCTGAAGACGTCGTCCCGGGCGTAGAAGGCCTTGAACTCGGCCCTGACCTTCTCGTTGAACCTTATCACGCCGGCCCAGCCCTTGGCCGAGTCCAGCACGTCGGCGTAGCTGAAGCCCCCCACGAAGGCCACCCCCCTCATGTCGCCCAGGGTGGCGCGGCCCTCCATGATGTCGGTCATGGTTATGTCCCAGGGCTCGAACCCCGCGGCGTAGAAGGCCGAGGTCATCTCGCGGTCGCCGTTTGAGCCCTCCTCGCGGACAATGGCCACCCTGGGGGCGGACTTCCCGGTTATGGCCCCGGGCGCTTCGCCGGGCGTAAAGGACAGGTGGAACTCCGGCCCCGGCCTGTGGTGGATGTTCTTCCGCTCCTCCTCCACGCACTCGGGGTTGGCCTGGAGGCGGTCCAGGCGGTAGCTCGTCTCCTCCCACACGGCCCTGAGCTCTGCCATGGGGTCGTCGAGGACCACGGTCTCGTTGACCGAGACGGTGATGACCTTCTCCTCCGTGGTCTCGCCTATCACCTGGCGGGATACGCCCGAGGCATCGAGGGTCTCGAGTATCCGCTCCTCGTCCCCGGGGGCGTATTCCACCACCAGGCCCGCCTCCTCGGCAAAGAGCACGCTTATGGGGTCGGCCCCGGCCTCCGCGTCTATCTCGAGGCCCGAGTTGCCGGCGAAGGCCATCTCGAGCACCGTCGTAATCAGCCCGCCGTCGCTTACGTCGTGGCCCGAGAGTATGAGCCCCTTATCTATGAGCTCCTGGACGGCGTTGAAGGCTCGCTTGAGGAGCGCCGGCTCCTCGATGTCGGGCGACTCGTCGCCGAGCTGGCCGAAGCACTGGGCCAGGGCCGAGCCGCCGAGGCGGCATCTGCCGCCCCCCAGGTCGATATATAGGAGCTTGCTCCGGCCGGGCCTCTTAATGTCCTGCGAGACAGTCTTCGTGACGTCGGGCGTGGTCACGTAGGCCGAGATCACGAGGGCGCCGGGGCACTTGACGGTCTCGCCCGTTTCCCTGACCAGCGTGGCCATCGAGAGGCTGTCCTTCCCCCCGTCCACGGCGATTCCGAGCTCCGTCATGATGTCGCTCATGGCCACGGCGGCGTCAAGGATGTTTGCGCCCTCCCCCGGAAGCTTCGCCGCCCACATCCAGTTCGCCGAGCAGCGTATGTCCTCCAGGGCGCTCACCTTCGCCCAGACTATGTTCGTAAGGGCCTCGGCCACGGCCATGCGGGCCATGGCCGCCGGGTCGATGAGGCCCTTTACGGGCTGCTCGCCTATGGAGGTGGCCCCCCCGGTCACGCCGAAGTGGCTCTGGGCCACCACGGCGAGATCCGAGACCGTGAGGCCCAGGGGCCCGGCGCACTGCTGCCGGGCGACGAGGCCGGTAACGCTCCTGTCGACCTTGTTGGTGAGGAAACGCTTGGAGCCCACCGAGACCAGCCTTAGCACCCTCGCGAGGGCCTCGCCCACGGTCAGCCCCTCGGGGAGCTCGAGGGGGCGAAGCTCGGGCGGGACGCGCTCCACGCGGAAGGTCTTCCTTGGCATCTCGCCCAGGACCTTCCTCAGCTCGAGGTCCACGGGGGTCGAGCCGTCGGCGCTGTCCAGGAGGACAACCCGGCCGTCGCCGGTTATCTCCCCCACGAAGGCGCAGGGGACCTTCTCGCGGGCGCACAGGGCCTCGAACTCAGCGGCGCGCTCCGGCCTTATGAGAAGCGCGTCCTGCTCCTGGTACTCGGCGCCCCATATCTCGAGCACCGAGAGGGTCTCGTCCCCCAGGGGTATCTTCCTCACGTCTATCCTCGCCCCGGCGGGCTCTATCAGCTCCTTGAGGACGTTGCAGTTCCCCCCCGCCCCCTGGTCGTGGATGCTTATGACGGGGTTTTCACCGCCCATCTCCACGCAGGCCCTTATTACCCGGTTTAGCTTCTGCTCCATCTCGGCGTCGCCGCGCTGGACGGCGTTGAAGTCGAGCTCCTCGGGGTTTTCCCCCTGCACCATGCTCGAGGCCGCCCCGCCGCCCATGCCTATGCGGTAGGCCGGGCCGCCCACCTTGGTGACGAGCATCCCGGGCTCGGGCCTGCCCTTTTCGGTCTGGCCCGCCTCCATCTGGCCTATGCCCCCGGTGAACATGATGGGCTTTATCCACTCCCTGCGCTCCCCCGAGGGGAGCCTCATGCCGAAGGCCCGCGTGTAGCCCAGCACCACGGGCTCGCCGAACTTGTTGCCGTAGTCCGAGGCCCCGTTGGAGGCCTCTATCTCTATCTCAAGCGGAGAGGCCAGGTTCGCCGGATAGGCGAAGCCCTCGTCCTCCCAGGGAAGCGGGTGGTCGGGAATCCTCAGGTTGCCCACGCAATACGCGGCGGTGCCCGCCACCACGAGGCCGCCCCTTCCCACGGCCTGCACGTCCCGTATCCTCCCGCCCGTGCCCGTCTCGGCCCCGGGGAAGGGGGCCACGCCGCTGGGGAAGTTGTGGGTCTCGGCGGTGAATATCACGTGGTAGTCCAGGGCCCTCTCGGCGAACTTCGCGGGGGAGCCCGGCCCCTCGGGCAGTATGGTCCTGATCTTGTATCCCCGTATGGCGCTCGAGTTGTCGCGGAAGGCCACGACGCTGTTTCCGGGGTTTGCCCTGTAGGGGCGGCTGACGACGTCTATCAGGCTTTCGGGCATCTCCTCGCCGTCGATGACCAGGCGGCCCTTGAAGAACCAGTGCCTCGAGTGCTCGCTGTTGGACTGGGCCAGGTCGAAGAACTCGACGTTGGTGGGGTTTCGCTTCATGTCCCTGGCGAAGAGGCCGTAGTAGTAGTCCATGTCCCAGTCGTCGAGGCCGAGGCCCAGGCGGCGGTTGATATCCTCTATGGCCCCCCGCCCCTCCTCCAGGACGGGCACCGTGTAGACGGGCTCGGGCGAGACGCCGAGGGAGAAGCTCGCTATGCCCTCGGGGTAGACGAACTCGGTCATCCGGTCGTGGACCTCCGCGGCGAAGGCCTCCCGCTCCCCGGGGGAGAGCTCTCCCCTTATCTTGTAGCGCCTCGAGCGCTCCAGGCGCAGGACCTTCGAAAGGCCCGCGGCGCGGCAGACGCTCACGGCGTTCGTGGACCAGGCGGTCTGGAAGTTGAGCCTGGGACCCACCTCTATGACGCCGGGGCCAGAGAGAAACGGGGCGTCCCCGAATTTGTCCGGCTCGAAGGTCTCCCGGAGGAGCCACCTCAGGACCTCGAGCTCCTCCCTCGAAAGCGGGCCGCTGAGGCCCACGTTATAGCAGAACTCGGTATCGATTCCCTCCAGGGAGATGCCCTTCTGCCTCAGCCTCAGAAGCAGGGCGTTTCTTCCGGCCTCCTCCAGCGCCGGGGTCCTGTATAGGTGTAGGAGCCATAGCATTATGGAGTATTATATTACAGCATCGGGCGCGCCTCATGCAGGGGTTGCTCCGCCGCCCGCGCCCCCCGCAAAAGCGTATCTTGCGAGGGGGGCGAAAGGACGCCGCTTCTCGCCGGTTTACGTCATGGCGGGCGGAGCGAAGCAGTACCGCATGTCCCGGAAATGCTCCGGGAATGCCCCTGGCATCGGGCCTGATGACCTTGGGGGCCGTTTATGTTATCCTTACT
>JASFVA010000165.1:0-4396 GCA_050050055.1 Nitrospirota bacterium | reverse complement strand
AACCTGGTCTCGGCGTACAAACGTTTGAGGTGGGGGATGGAGGCGGCCCCTCCGGTAATCGAGGGCGGAAGCGCCGGGGCCAGGAGGCTCAGGGGCATAGCCACGGAGGCGGCCCTTCTTTCGGCGATACGCAGGTTCACGGGCCTTGAGGCCGAAAGGCCCTCGGAGGTCGAGAACCTATTCCTCAGGAGGCTCCTTATCTACTCGAAGGATGCCGGGAGGAGCTCCGGCGCCGTGGGGTTCGTCCTCGACTACATGCTCCGGTGCCACCTCGAGGCCAGGAACCTGGGCCTCATATTCGCGGGCGGCTCCCTGGAGCGCGAGCTTCTGAGGACGGAGATCGTGTCGTGACAAGGGCGCTCTTCATAACTCCCCTCGACTCGGAGTTCGGCTTCTCCCTCGCTGGCGTTTCCCAGAGGACGGTATCGGCCGGCGAGGCCGCGGACGCCCTTTCGCGCGCCAGGGGCGAGGCCGGCGTGGGGGTCATCGCCCTCGACGAGAGGCTCCTCGAAGAGATCCCCGAGGAGCTCGTGAAGGAGCTCGAGCGAAAGTGGGAGGGCGTCTTAGTGGTGCTCCCCGCCCCCGAGCTCCCTGGCACCAGGGTAGAGGACTATGCCCTCGAGCTAATCAGAAGGACCATAGGGTATCACCTGAGGTTGAGTTGACGGGCCGGGGGCGCATAACCGGGATCTCGGGCCCCACGGTAAGCGTCAGGGCGGAAGGCCTCAGGCTCTACGACCTCGTCTATGTGGGCGAGGCGATGCTCACAGGGGAGGTGGTGAGGCTCGGCAGGGAACGCGCCGTGGTGCAGGTGTACGAAAACACGCGGGGGCTTGCCGTCGGCGAGCCGGTGAAGGGCACCGGGGCCCCCCTTTCGGTGAGGCTCGGGCCGGGCCTCCTCGGGGGCCTCTTCGACGGCCTCCAGCGGCCCCTCAGGAGGATGGAGGAAAGGTCTGGCCCCTTCATCACCGAGACCCTCGAGCTCTACGGCCTCGACTACACGCTGCCCTGGGCCTTCGAGCCGGAGAAGAAAGAGGGAGACGATATATCGCCGGGCGAGGCCATCGGCCACGTGGTGGAAGGTGCGGCGCGCCACCCGGTATCGCCCCGCGGGGGGCTTGCCGGAAGGCTCGCCCGGGTGGCCCGGGGGAAGGTCTCCCTCGACGAGCCCTTCGGCGTTCTGGAAGACGGGCGCGAGATATTCGGCTGCCACGAGTGGCCGGTCAGGATGCCGAGGCCGGCGGGGCGCAAGCTCGAGCCCTCGGGCCCGCTGGTGACCGGGCAGCGGAGCATAGACTTCATGCTCCCCCTGGCCCGCGGCGGCACGGCGGTCATGCCCGGGGGCTTCGGAACGGGCAAGACGGTGCTCGAGCAGGCCATCGCGAAGTTCACGGACGTGGACGTGGTGGTTTACGTCGGCTGCGGCGAGCGCGGCAACGAGATGGCCGAGCTCATCGAGGAACTTGCCGCCGTGGAAGACCCGCGGAGCGGCCTTCCGCTCATGCAGCGGACCGTGCTCGTGGCCAACACCTCGAACATGCCGGTGGCGGCCCGGGAGGCCTCGATATACAGCGCCGTGGCCATGGCCGAATACCTGAGGGACCTGGGCCTCCACGTGCTCCTGCTCGCCGACAGCCTCTCGAGGTGGGCCGAGGCCCTGCGCGAGATCTCCACCAACCTCGAGGAGCTCCCAGGCGAGGAGGGGTACCCCACGTATCTCGCCTCGCGCCTCGCGGAGTTCTTCGAGAGGGCCGGGGCGGTGGAGACGCCGGAGGGGAAGAAGGGCTCGCTGAGCATGATACTTTCGGTCTCGCCCCCGGGGGGAGATTTCACCGAGCCGGTCACTCAGGCCTGCCTGAGGGCCGCCGGGGCCTTCCTCATGCTCGACACCTCCCTTGCCCACAAAAGGGTGTTCCCGGCCCTTAACTGGTCGCAGAGCTACTCGCTCTACGAGAGGGAGCTGGCCTCGAGGTTCGGCGGGATGATGCCCGGCGGCTGGGAGGAGGCGAGGCGGCGCACCAAGGGGCTCCTCAAGGCCGAGGAGTCGCTAACGGAGATAACCGAGGTCGTGGGCAC
This sequence comes from Nitrospirota bacterium, assembly GCA_050050055.1. Lineage (GTDB taxonomy): Bacteria > Nitrospirota > Thermodesulfovibrionia > Thermodesulfovibrionales > JdFR-86 > JARRNG01. The sequence continues at coordinate 2,320 of JASFVA010000165.1, read as the reverse complement.
CGAGGGGCTCCAGGACGCCGACCGCCTGACGATGGACACGGCCGAGAGGATCAGGGCCGAGTTCCTGTGCCAGAGCGCCTTTACCGACGACGCCTTCTCGCCCCCGGAACGGACCTTCGGGATTATCGAGCGCATACTGGCCCGCCACGACCGCCTCTCCGAAAGGCTCGAAGGGGGCAGGACCTTCGAGGAGGCGACAGGCGAAGAGGAGGCGACAGGATGAGGCTCTCCGAGCACTCATACCGCACCGTGTCCTCGGTGGCCGGGCCGCTCCTTTTCGTCGATGGGGTCCTGGCCGCCAGGGCGGGCGAGCACGTGAGGGTCATCTATCCCGACGGCCGGGCCGCCGACGGAGAGGTGCTCGAGATACGGGAGGGCACGGTCCTCGTAGAGGTCTACGGCGACCCCCACGGGCTTGACATCGAAAACACCACAGTGGTGATGTCCGACTCAGTCAAGCGCGCCCCCCTTTCCCCGGACATGATAGGCAGGGTGTTCAGGGGCTCCTTCGCGCCCGCCGACGGACGTCCGATGTTCGTCCCCGAGAGGTGGGCCCCCATAACTGGCTACCCCATGAACCCCGCCTCGAGGGCGAGGCCCGTGGAGTTCATCGAGACGGGGTACTCGGCCATCGACGGCCTGAACAGCCTGGTGAAGGGCCAGAAGCTGCCAATATTCTCCTGCGCCGGCCTCCCGTCGAGGGAGCTCGCCGCGGGCATACTCAAAGGCGCCCGCCTCGCGGGAGGGGAGGCCGGCGGCCCCGGGGAGTTCGTGGTCGTCTTTGCGGCCCTGGGGCTAACTTTTCACGAGTACTCCTTCTACATGGGCGCCCTCGAGGATATGGGGACGGGCTTCGTCGCCTTCGTCAACCTTGCCGACGAGCCCGTGATGGAGAGGCTCATCGCGCCCCGGTTCGCCCTCACCGTGGCCGAGTACCTGGCCTTCGAGAGGGAGACGGACGTGCTCGTGGTTATAACGGACATGACCAACTACTGCGACGCCCTGAGGGAGGTCTCAAGCGCGCGGGAGGAGCTTCCGGGCAGGAGGGGCTACCCCGGCTACATGTACTCGGACCTCGCCTCCCTCTACGAGCGCGCGGGGAGGATCAAGGGGTTTAAGGGCTCGGTCACGGTGCTCCCGGTGGTGACCATGCCGGAGGACGACATCACCCACCCCATAGCCGACCTCACGGGCTACATCACCGAGGGGCAGATAGTCCTGAGCCGCGACCTCCACCGTCGTTGGATATTCCCCCCCGTGGACGTTCTGCCGAGCCTCTCGCGCCTCATGCACAGCGGCACAGGCGAGGGCCGGACGAGGGCGGACCACAGGGAAGTGGCCGACCTCCTCTACAAGCACTACGCAAGGGGAAGGGACCTGAGAAGGCTCGAGGCCATCGTGGGCAGGGAGGGCATGACCGACGAGGACCGCACTCTCCTCGACTTCGCCTCGGCCTTCGAGGGGGAGTTCGTGAACCAGCCCGGGGGCGGAAGGGGCGTCCACGACACCCTCGACCTGGGGCGGGAGCTCCTGGGGAGGTTTTCGCTTCTGAGATGATACAGCCCACGAGGACGAATCTCCTGATGCTCAGGGACAGGGCCCGCTCGGTATCGAACAGCATAGAGATACTCAAGACCAAGCGGCAGGCCCTGATAGTGGAGTTCCTGAGCTCGTCGAGGCCGTTCCTGAGGTCACGGAGGGAAATAAAGGACGCCTACGGGCGGGCCATCGAGGAGCTTTCGCTGAGCCTCGGCCACGAGGGCAGGCGCGCGGTGGAGTCCATCGCCGCGAGCGCGGAGAAGGAGCCCTCGGTGGAGATTACCGAGGGAAGCATCTGGGGGCTCAAGTTCAAGGACGTCGTTCTCCACGAAAGCCCCGTCAAGTCGCCCGAGGAGCGCCACTACGACTGGCGCGCCAGCACCCACCACATGGAGGAATGCATACACCTTTACGAGAAGCTCGTGGACGCCGTCATAAAGGTCGCGGCCTTCGAGAGCAAGCTCAAGAGGCTCGCCGAGGAAATAACGAAGACCACGCGCCGGACGCGCGTGCTCGAGGAGAGAATTCTCCCGCGCCTGAGGAGGGACATCAAGGCCATCACGCAGTTCATCGATGAGCGCGACCGCGAGGCCTATTACAGGCTGAAGAGGGTCAAGGCGTCCCGGGGGCGGCAGGCGAAGGGGTAAGTTCTCGTGTCCCGGGGGCAACCGGGCGATATCCATGACTGCCCGGGGAAAAGGAGCTTTATTAAAGCTGCCCCGCGTTCAGGTCTCTCCCACGCTCCCTAAAAATATCTTTAATTATCAAGGCGATTTAAGCT
>JASFVA010000164.1:0-4417 GCA_050050055.1 Nitrospirota bacterium | reverse complement strand
CCGGGCTTGCCCAGGTTCCCGGTCAGGAGGGCAAGGTTGGCTATGGTGCCCACGTTTTCGGTTCCGCAGGCGTGCTGGGTGATGCCCATGGTATAGAATATCCCGGCCCTGTCGGCGCTCCCGAACATGCGCGCGGCCCTGACGATGTCTTCCGCCGGTACGCCCGTTATCTCCTCGGTGAGTTCGGGCGTGTATCTCTCTATGGACTTGGCCCAGGCGTCGAAGTTGTCCGCCCATTCCTCGATGAATCTCCTGTCGTGAAGCCCTTCCTTGAGTATGACGCGGGCCATGCCGTTCAGGAGGGCAGAGTCGGTGCCGGGCTTGAGGCGCAGGAACGCGTCGGCAAACTTCACCATGGGCACCCTCCTGGGGTCGGCCACGATTATCTTCGAGCCCTTCCGCTTCGCCTTCAGCATCCTGTTGGCGATGACGGGGTGGGTCTCCTTGGTGTTGGAGCCGATTATGAAAATGACCTCCGTGTCGACGATCCCGCGTATGGAATTAGTCATGGCTCCCGAGCCGAACGCCGCGGCCAAACTGGCCACCGTGGGGGAGTGTCAAAGCCGGGCGCAGTGGTCCACGTTGTTGGTGCCCGCCACCGCGCGCATGAACTTCTGGAAGAGGTAATTGTCCTCGTTGGTACACCTCGCCGAGGACAGCCCGCCGACCGAGTCCGGCTTGTTCTGCTTGATTATTTCCTTCAGTCTCGAGGCCGTGTAGTCCAGGGCCTCGTCCCACGAGACCTCCTGGAATTTCCCCTTCTTCTTTATAAGGGGTTTGGTCAGCCTTTCGGGGCTGTTAACGAAGTCGTAGGCGAACCTTCCCTTGACGCACAGCCAGCCTTCGTTCCATGTGCTTGCGTCGGAGCCGACGCGGATTATTTCGTCGCCCTTGACGTAGAGCGAGATGTTGCACCCCGTGCCGCAGTACGTGCAGGTGGTGTCGACCTTCCTCACGCCCCTCTGCCTTCCCAGGCGGCGCCACATCTTTCCGGTGAGGGCTCCCGTCGGACAGACCTGAACGCACTGGCCGCAGAACTCGCAGTCCAGGTCGTGCTCGAAGGGCGGGCATACCTTTGACTGGAACCCCCTGTAGGCGAAGTCTATGGCCGTCACGCCCTGGACCTCGTCGCAGACCTTGACGCACCTGGCGCAGAGGATGCACTTTTCCATGTCCCTTTCCACAAAGGGGTTGCCGTCGCGCTTTTCATAGGTCCTGCGCTCGCCGGCGTAGGGGTTTTCGCTTATGTCGTAGTAATAGGCCATGTCCTGAAGCGTGCAGTCGCCGGCCCTCTCGCAGATCATGCAGTCGTTCGGATGGTCCGAAAGCAGAAGCTCGAGGACGGTCTTCCTGAGCTCCTCGATGCGGGGACTCGTGGTCCTGACCACCATGCCTTCACCAGCCGGCGTGGTGCAGGCGGTAACCGGCCTGGGGATGCCGTCTATCTCGACCAGGCAGAGCCTGCACCCTCCGAAGGAACTCAGTTTCGGATGATGGCAGAGCGTGGGTATGAAGATGCCCGCGTGCCTCGCAGCGTCGAGGACGGTCATCTCCTTCTCGGCCGATACGCTTTTCCCGTCTATGGTAAGGTTTATCATATTCCTACTCCCTGCCCACCGCCTTGAACTTGCAGACCTCGAAGCAGGCGCCGCATCTCACGCAGGCCGAGAGGTCTATGTGGTGGGGCTTCTTCTTCTCCCCCGTGATGGCGCCCGAGGGGCAGGCCCTCAGACAGGCGCCGCAGCCCTTGCAGAAGTCCTCGAGGATGGAATAGGTGAGGAGCTCCTTGCAGACCTTCGAGGGGCACCGCCCCTCGATGTGAGCCTCGTATTCCTCGCGGAAATACTTGATGGTGCTTAGTATGGGGTTCGGGGCGGTCTGGCCGAGGCCGCAGAGGGAAGAGGACTTCACGTGGTCTCCCAGCCTTTGGAGGAGGTCGATGTCGGTCTCCTTGCCCTTGCCCTTCGTCATCCTGTCCATAATCTCCAGGAGGCGCTTGGTGCCCACCCTGCAGGGGACGCACTTTCCGCAGGACTCCGACTGCGTGAACTGGAGGAAATACTTGGCCACATTGACCATGCAGTCGTCTTCGTCCAGGACTATCATCCCCCCGGACCCCACGATGGAGCCCACCTTGGCGAGGGACTCGTAGTCCACGCTTATGTCCACCAGGTCCGCCGGGACACAGCCTCCCGAGGGTCCGCCGCTCTGGACGGCCTTGAGCTTCTTTCCGTTTTCTATGCCGCCGCCGATTTCATACACTATGTCCTTGAGGGGTATCCCCATCGGCACTTCTATCAGGCCCGAGTTCTTGACCTTGCCCGTGAGGGCGAAGACCTTGGTCCCCTTCGACTTCTCGGTGCCGAAGGACGAGAACCAGGAAGCGCCGTTCCGGATTATATAGGGGACGTTGGCCAGGGTCTCGACGTTGTTTATGACCGTCGGTTTGCCCCAGAGGCCGCTATGGACGGGGAAGGGTGGCTTGGCCCTGGGCATGCCCCTCTGGCCTTCTATGGATGCGATCAGCGCCGTCTCCTCGCCGCACACGAAGGCCCCCGCTCCGAGCTTGACCTTTATGTCGAAGTCGAATCCGTTGCCGAGAATATTAGTGCCCAGGAGGTTTTTCGCCCTTGCCTCGTCGAGGGCCCTCCGGAGCCTTTCCACCGCCAGGGGATATTCCGCCCTGATATATACGTATCCCGAATCCGCCCCTATGCAATGGGCCGCGATAATCATCCCCTCGATCACGGCGTGGGGGTTGCCTTCGATGATGGAGCGGTCCATGAAAGCGCCGGGGTCGCCCTCGTCGGCGTTGCAGATGATGTACTTTCTGTCGGCCTCCACCCCCCTGCATATCTCCCACTTCGTGCCCGTGGGAAAGCCCGCGCCTCCTCTGCCCCGGAGACCGGATTTCTTTATTACGTCTATTGTCTCCTCCGGCCCCAGGGACTTAAGCACGTTGCTCAAGGCCTCGTAGCCCTTGACATCTATGTATGCGCCGATGTCCTCCGGGTCTATGTTGCCGCAGTCAGAGAGGACGACCTTTACCTGTTTTCCGTGGAAATTGTGGTAGTCCTCGCCCACGAGCCACTCCGCAACGGGATTGCCCCCGGCCAGGTGCTCCTCCACTATCCTCGGGACCATGTCCGGCTGGATGAACTGGTAGGTGGACTTGTCGCCGTCTATCAGGACGTCCACGAGGACGTCCTTTGCGCAGAGCCCGCGGCAGCCGACGTGGTGCATGGAGCAGTGCTTGCCCACGGCGGCCTTGATATTCTTGTCCTTCAGCTCGTCCTTGAAGGCCCGGGCCACCTCGGCTCCCCCTGCGGCTATGCCGCCGGTGCCCATGCACACTTTTACGTTTATCTTTCTTTCCAGGGGCTTCATTTCTTCTTTTTCAGCGTCTTTATTTCCTTAAGTATCTTGGCCGACGAGGCCTTGCCGTGCACCTTCTTGTTGACGATGACGACGGGGGCGATGGAGCAGGCGCCGACGCAATTGACCTTTTCCACGGTGAACTCGTTGTCGCCCGTCGTGTCCTGGTCTCCGCCAAGTTGGAGCTCCCTTCTTATGCTGTTGATGAGGCTGTCGGAGCCCTTGACGTGGCAGGCAGTGCCCGAGCAGGCGGTGATGACGTTCCTGCCCCTGGGGCTCAGATAGAACTGGGAATAGAACGTGGCCACCCCGAAGAAGGTGCTCTTTGGCATCTCCAGCCTGTCGGCCAACCAGTTGACGGCCTCCTCGGGAAGGTAGCCGAACTCCTCCTGGATGTCCTGGAGTATGGGGATTACCGCGCCTTTTACCCCCTGGTGTTTTTCATAGATGCCCTCAAGCGCAGCCGACGCCCTCTTGAGAGAAAATCCTCTGGTTCCCAATGTAGTATCTCCCCGCAAATACTGAAAAGAGTGAATTATTATTCTATATGAGAAGGGCGCATGATTTCAATTTTTATAACTTATAGACCTATTAGCGCCGCCGCCGGGACTTAAACACCCCCCTCCGGGTCGACCCGGAACCCGATAGACCGTACAGAGGCTCTATCTTGACATGCAATTGTTTAAAGACTTATGCTTAGCGGTATGAAAAAACCCTGGTCCGGGAGGTTCGAGGGACGCACTTCGAAGGCCGTGGAGGAGTTCACGGAATCCGTCTCCTTCGACTGGAAACTCTGGCCCTTCGATATAGAGGGCAGCATAGCCCACGCCCGGATGCTCGGCCATACGGGCATCATCAAGAAGGCCGAGGCCGCCAGGATAGTGAAAGGCCTCAAGGCCGTCGCCGTCGACATAGAGCGCGGAAGGCTTCGCTTCCGCCCCGCCCTCGAGGACGTCCACATGAATATAGAGGCCGCCCTGGCCAGGAAGATAGGCCCCGTGTCCGGGAAGCTCCACACCGCGCGGAGCAGGAACGACCAGGT
>JASFVA010000163.1:0-4436 GCA_050050055.1 Nitrospirota bacterium | reverse complement strand
GAACGGCTATAAGATAGCGAACCCGACGGTGCTGGCCAGGATAAGCGGCGAGGAGCTCGAAAGCCTCCTTATCGGGTATGGCTATAAGCCGTATTTCGTCGAGGGCTCGGACCCCGAGGCCATGCACAAGCTGATGGCCGAGACGCTGGAGACCGTTTTCGGAGAGATAAGGGCCATCCAGGACGAGGCGCGCGGAAAAGGCAGGGCCGCCCGCCCCAGATGGCCGATGATCGTGCTCAGGAGCCCCAAGGGCTGGACCGGCCCCAAGGAGGTGGACGGAAAGAAGACCGAGGGCTTCTGGCGTTCCCACCAGGTGCCCTTTGCCGAGATGGCGGAAAAGCCAGGGCACGTGAAGCTACTGGAGGAGTGGATGAAAAGCTACAGGCCCGAGGAGCTTTTCGACGAAAACGGTACGCTGGTGCCCGAACTCCGGGAATTGCCTCCAAGGGGGGAGCGCCGGATGAGCGCCAACCCCCACGCAAACGGGGGCGTTCTGCTCAAGGGCCTGAGAATGCCGGATTACAGGGACTACGCCGTGGACGTGCCGAAGCCCGGGGCCGTGCAGGTGGAGGCCACCCGCGAAATGGGTAAGTTCCTAAGAGACGTCATGAAGCTAAACCTCAAGGAACGCAACTTCCGCGTCTTCGGGCCGGACGAGACCGCCTCGAACCGCCTGGGGAACCTCTTCGAGGTCACCGACAGGACCTGGGTGGCCGACACAATTCCCGAAGACGAAAACCTGGCGGCCGATGGCAGGGTGATGGAGATACTGAGCGAGCACACCTGCCAGGGCTGGCTCGAGGGATACCTGCTCACCGGGAGGCACGGGCTCTTCTCCTGCTACGAGGCCTTCATCCACATAGTGGACTCCATGTTCAACCAGCACGCCAAGTGGCTCAAGGTCACTGCCTCGGAGATCCCGTGGCGGCGGCCTGTCGCCTCGCTAAATTACCTTTTGACCTCCCACGTGTGGCGCCAGGACCACAACGGCTTCAGCCACCAGGACCCGGGCTTCATAGACCACGTGGTCAACAAGAAGGCCGACATCATCCGGGTCTACCTGCCCCCGGACGCCAACACGCTCCTCTACGTGACCGACAAGTGCCTGAGGAGCCGCGACTTCGTCAACGTAATCGTGGCGGCCAAGAACTTCCAGCCCCAGTGGCTGGACATGGACGCCGCCATCAAGCACTGCACGCAGGGCATAGGCATCTTCGAGTGGGCGAGCAACGACCGGGGTTCGGAGCCCGACGTGGTGTTATGCTGCGCCGGCGACGTGCCAACCATCGAGACCCTGGCGGCGGCGGAGCTTCTGAGGGGGTTCGCACCGGACCTGAAGGTGAGGGTGATTAACGTGGTGGACCTCATGACGCTCCAGCCGAAGGAGGAGCACCCCCAGGGACTTTCCGACAGGGATTTCGACGCTCTCTTTACCAAGGACAAGCCGATAATATTCGCCTACCATGGATACCCATGGCTGATACACAGGCTGACCTACAGGCGCACCAACCACAAGAACCTCCACGTCCGGGGCTACAAGGAGGAGGGCACCACGACGACACCCTTCGACATGGTCGTCAGAAACGACCTCGACCGTTTCCATCTCGTCTCGGACGTCTACGACAGGGTAGAAAAACTCTCCCCCGGCGCGGCCTACGTGAAGCAGGCCGTCCGCGACAAGCTGATAGAGCACAGGTGGCATATCGAGACATACGGCCAGGACATGCCCGAGATACGAGACTGGACCTGGAAGGGATGGGATTAGGGGGAAGGGTCCGGCGGTCATGAGGGTGCTGGTCATCAACTCGGGGAGCTCGTCCATCAAATTCGAGATCTTCGGCGACGACTTCCTGTCGCTCGCCTCCGGCCTTCTGGAGAAAATAGGGGAGGAAGGCGGAAGGCTGCACCTCCGGCGGGGAGAGGAGGAGACCACCACCGAACGGGCCGTCAGGGACCACTCCGAGGGGCTCGGGCTCATAGCGGAGGTGTCGAGGGAGTCTGGGGTCCTTGGGGCCGGGGAGGAACTATCGGGCATCGGCCACCGCGTGGTACACGGGGGCGAGATGTTCACCGAGCCCGCGTTAGTGGACGAGGAGGTCCTCGAGGCCATCCGCAGGACCGAACCCCTGGCACCGCTTCATAATCCGGCGAACCTCATGGGCATAAGGGTGGCCCTCGGGCTTTTCCCGGAAGTGCCGCAGGTGGCGGTCTTCGACACCTCCTTCCACCAGTCGATGCCGCCCCGCGCCTTCCGCTACGCTCTGCCGGAGGAGTATTACCGCCGGCACCATCTGAGGAGATACGGCTTTCACGGCACCTCGCACCATTACGTGGCGAAGAAGGCGGCTTATTTCTTGTCCAGGAGGCTCGAAGAGCTTTGCCTCATCACCCTCCACCTCGGGAACGGGGCCAGCGCCTCGGCCATCCGCGGAGGCAGGAGCGTGGACACCTCCATGGGGCTTACGCCGCTTGAGGGCCTCATGATGGGGACACGCTCCGGAGACGTGGACCCGGCACTGCACTTCTACCTGGCCAGGGAGGCCGCAATGGAGCTCGACGACATAGAGGACCTCCTTTACACCAAAAGCGGCCTCCTGGGCGTATGCGGAACGAACGACATGCGAGAGGTCGAGCGGCTTGCCGGGCAGGGCGACGAAGGGGCGGGGCTTGCGCTGGAGATGTACTGCTACAGGGTGAAGAAATACATCGGCGCTTATTTCGCCGTCCTGGGAAGGCTCGACGCCCTCGTGTTCACGGGAGGGATCGGGGAGAACTCGGCCCTGGTAAGGAGGATGTCCTGCCAGGGGCTCGACGCCCTGGGCATCGCCGTGGATGATGATTTGAACGGCTCTCCCCTGGGCGAGGTCTCGGCCATCCATCCCGGCGGCGGGCGTGTGCCGGTTCTCGTCGTCAGGACGGACGAGGAGCTCGAGATAGCCCGCCGGACGATGCTTTTAATAGGGGGCTCCTGAGAGAGCGAAATACCCGGACAAAGCGAGGGCCGTAATATCCCCTCGCCTTAGCGTCGGGCGGATTGTCATAATGGGGCAAATCTGTTAAATTTAAATTGAGCTTGCGGACCAAGACCGACATCAACGGGCGCGTAAGGAAGGTTCTCACCGTCTGCCCCTATTGTGGCTGCGGCTGCGGCCTGTATCTTCACATCGAGGAGGGCAGGCTAACCGGAGTATCCCCCAGCAGGACCCACCCGGTAAACAGGGGAAGCCTCTGCGTCAAGGGCTGGAACTCCCACGAATTCGTCCAGCATCCCGACAGGCTCAGCTACCCCCTTCTCAGAAAAGGAGGCCGGCTCGAGCGGGCTTCCTGGGACGAGGCCATCCAGGCGGTGGCTGAGAACCTGGGGAGGATAGGGGAGGAGCACGGCCCCGACTCCCTGGCCGTGCTCAGCTCCGCCAAATGCACCAACGAGGAAAACTACCTCCTCCAGAAGTTCGCCCGTGCCGTGCTGGGCACAAACAACATAGACCACTGCGCCCGGCTCTGCCATTCCTCCACCGTCGGCGGGCTGGCCGCCGCCTTCGGCTCCGGGGCCATGACCAACTCCATAAGCGAAATAGGCGAGGCCAGGGTGCTCTTCGTCATCGGCTCCAACACCACCGAGCAGCACCCGATGGTGGCCCGCCATATGCTCAATGCCGTGGACAGGGGCTCGACCCTCGTGGTGGCCGACCCCCGCAGGACCGCCCTGGCGGAGCTGGCCCATCTGCACCTCAGGCACCGGTGCGGAACCGACGTGGCCCTGCTCCTGGGAATAATGAACGTTATAGTGTCCGAGGGCCTGGTGGACAAGGAGTTCGTCAGGAGGAGGACGGAGAACTTCGATACGTTTGAGAAGCTTCTGAAGGAATACCCCCCGGACGTCAGCGAGGGTATCACCGGCGTCAAGGCCAAGGACATAAGGAAGGCGGCGAGGATTTACGCCGGCGAGAAACGCTCGATGCTGTTTTACTCCATGGGCATCACCCAGCACGTGACCGGCGTGGACAACGTCAAGGCCTGCGCGGACCTCGTGATGCTCGTGGGCCACATAGGGCTGCCCATGACGGGGCTCAACCCCCTGAGGGGCCAGAACAACGTCCAGGGCGCCTGCGACATGGGGGCCCTCCCGGAGTTCTATCCCGGCTACCAGCGGGTGTCGGATGAAAAGGCGAGGAGAAAGTTCCAGAAGGCCTGGGGCGTGAAGCTCCCTTCGAAGCCGGGCCTCACCCTCATGGATATGCTCGACGGCCGGGTCAGGGGGATGTACATAGTGGGCGAGAACCCCGCCCTCTCGGACCCGGACTCCGCGCGCACCGCCGAGGCCCTCAGGAACCTAGATTTCCTGGTCGTTGAGGATATCTTCCCCACGGAGACGTCTGAATACGCCGACGTGGTGCTCCCGGCGGCCTCCTTCGCCGAGAAGAACGGCACCTTTA
>JASFVA010000162.1:0-4449 GCA_050050055.1 Nitrospirota bacterium | reverse complement strand
CCGTCCCAGAGGGGGGCGGTCTGGATCTTGAGGTTGTACTCCGTGAACTCCAGACCGTTCGTTGGCTCTCTGCCGGTCTCGGGGTCCTTGAACTCCTTCCTCAGGTAGTCGGCCAGGTTGGAAAAGCCCTTGCCCTTGAGCTTCTGGGCCAGGTCCCAGACGAACTCGGTCTCGTCCATCCTGACGTCCCAGAGCGGCTTGACCACGGGCTGCACGAGCGTGCAGGTGGCGTAGCCGTTTGCCTTGGTCTTCACGTAGCCGAGCTTTTCGTACTTGGTGATCGCCGCCGGAATCACGATATCTGCGTACTGGGTCATCTCCGATGCGTTCGTGGTTACGTGCACGAAGAAGGGTAGCTTCTCCAGGGCCTTCTCCCAGCGCTGGGCGCCCGAGCCCGAGAAGACGAAGTTGTTCATGTAGCCGATGGCCACCTTTATCTCGTAGGGGTCCTTGGCCAGCATTGCACTGGCGGTGTTGTTGGTTACCACGGCGCTTCCCGGCTTGCCCTTCTTCATGGCGGGGAACTCCTTATAGCCCCGCTGGTCTATCTTCTGGAACTTAGAGTGCTTCTTGGCAAGCTCGTCCTTGTAATCGTCGTACTTGGGAATCTTTTTTACCGGTATTTTCGAAGCGGCGATGGGCCCGCCCTCGTTGTCGACGGAACCGAGGAGCCCGTTCAGGGCCTCGACCGCCATGGCAGAATAACCGCCGCGCACGTGCATTGACGCGCCCGGGCCCTGCCAGACGATGACGTTCGGGGCGTTCTTGCCAAGGCCCTTCGCCACGCGTTCTATCTGCTTAGCGTCAATGCCAGTGACCTTCTCCGCCCACCTGGCGTCCTTGTCCTTGAGCTCCAGGTTCCACCACTTCACAAGGCCGTGGGTGTGCTTTTCCTCGAAGGAGCCCTCGTCGACCGTCGTGCCTTTCTTGAAGCGGTTTTTCCCATCCTTGAAGTCGCCGACGAACTCCTTGTGCCAGAGGCCCTCTGTGAGGATCACATGGGCCATGGCCCCCGCCAGGGCCCCGTCGGTTCCGGGGATAATCGGCAGCCACTCGTGGGCCTTGGCCGCCGAGGAGTTGAGTTTCGGGTCGATAACGGCAACCGTCGCCCTGTCGAGGACGTCGCCGAAGCGCTTTATCGTAGCCGGGATCATCCGGTTGCTGCTGAGGGGGTCAGCGCCCCAGATGAGCACGTATTTCGTCTTGTCGAGGTCGTAGTCGCGGTAGCCCCACAGGCCGTGTGTGTAGTAGGCGCCGAACTTTTCCGCCTCGGCGCAGAGGGCGCTGTGGGAGATACCGTTTGGCGAACCGAAGACCTTGGGGAGCGCGGCGTAGATTGTATCCCTCATGTAAGTGTACCTGCCGCGCATGACCAGAAACTTCTCGGGCTCTCCGGCACGGCGGATCTCCATCATCTTGTCGGCGATGGCGTCTAGGGCCTCGTCCCAACTGATAGGAACGAAGCGCGGGTCCACTCCCCTGCCCTTTTTCGGGTTGGTCCGCTTCATGGGGACCTTTACCCTGTCGGGGTCATACAGCTGCTGGAGCGATATGTGGCCCTTGGGACAGAGTTTCCCTTCGTTCTGCTTCGAGTAGCGGTTCCCCTTGACCTTCACAGCCCTTCCGTCCTGCACAAAGACCTCGGCCGGGCACCAGGTGGTGCATCCCTGGCACGAGGTGGACTTCCACTCGCCCGGGCTCTCGCCGAGGTCCTTGTAACCCTCGCCCTTTGCAAGGGCGTTCAGCGAAGGCAGCCCTGTCGCGGCCACCGCACCTGCGGCCGCGCTCACCTTGAGAAAATCCCTTCTCTTGATTTTCATCCTAAACCTCCTGCTTTAAATGGTTACTACGTTAGGTAGTATCCACATAAATAACTACTACCACAGATTAGTCGCCCTGAGAACCCCCTATTTTCGTATGCTCTTCGGAAATGGCCTTTTTGAAATTCCCGATTCCTTTGCCGAGACCCTGCCCGAATTCGGGCAGCTTCGAGGCGCCGAAAAGGACGACCAAAATAGCGAAAATTACTGATAATTCCCCTATCCCGAGTCCGAACATGCGCAGTTCACCTCCTGATTCAGGAATGCAAACCGGATGCCAGACGTAACATGTTGTTTTTCAAATAGAAGGAAAACGTAAGTGTTACGCCCACGTAACGTACTGAAGGAGAAATTATTCTAAGTCGCTGATTTTTAGGAGGGATTGTGACTGTTACTTGGCAGAAACATTGAGAGGGCGCCTCTGTTACGTCGCCTTCACATCATGACTGCTCTATTCCGTAAGTCTTGAGTTTCTCCCAGAGGGTCTTGCGGCTGATGCCAAGCATCTCGGCGGCCCTGGTCCTGTTGCCGCCGGTCATGGCGAGAACCCTCAGGACATGGTCTTTCTCTGCAAGCGACGTAACGTCCGAAAGAGAGGGCGTCCCCGGGGTCTTGAGCTCTCCACACACATACGATGGCAGGTCGGAGCGCTTTATCACGCCAGTTGCGGATAGGGTTGCGCTTCTCTCCATTATGTTTTCGAGCTCTCGCACGTTGCCGGGGAAGTCGTATCCGAGGAGGACTTCTATTGCATCCCGGGAGCATTTGACCTCTTTCGAAAGGCGGCCGCTGATTTTCCTCGAGAAACAAGTGATCAATGGCAGCAGATCCTCCTTTCTTTCCCTAAGAGGGGGGATATGTATCGGGATGACGTTGAAGCGGTAGTAAAGGTCCTCCCTGAACCTCCCGGCCTCGACTTCCTTGGCGAGGTCCTTGTTCGTGGCCGCGACCACCCGAACATCGACGGCGATGGTGCTCTCGCCCCCCAGGCGCTCGAAGCTCCTCTCCTGCATGACCCTAAGGAGCTTCGCCTGGGTCTCCGGAGGAAGGTCTCCTATCTCGTCAAGAAAGATGGTGCCACCGTCGGCCAGCTCGAATCTGCCGGGCTTTCTCCTCGCCGCCCCGGTGAACGCTCCCTTTTCGTGGCCGAAAAGCTCGCTCTCGATAAGGCCTCCGGGAAGGGCAGCGCAATTGACCTTGATTAGCGGCTTGTCCTTTCTCTCGCTCTGGTAATGGATAGTAGTGGCAACGAGTTCTTTCCCCGTCCCGGTCTCACCGGTAATCAGCACGGTAGCGTCGGATGCGGCGACTTTCCCAATGAGCGAAAACACTTTTTTCATTCCGGCGCTTTCGCCGATGATGTTGGGGAAGCTGTAACAGCGGTTGAGATCCTTCCTGAGACGCAGGTTGTCTTGCCTCAGCCGCCTCATCTCGAGAGCCCTTTCCATGATTATCATGAACTCGTCGAGGGAAAAGGGCTTGGTGATGTAGTCGAAGGCACCGTGCTTCATGGCCTCCACCGCGTCCTTGATAGTGCCGTACGCGGTCATGACAATGACGCACGTGTCGTCGCCGTTTCGATCCTTTACCGTCTTGAGAATTTCGAGACCGCTGGTGTCAGGCAGCCGGACGTCGGTTACGACGACATCAAAGAATTCACCCGCCACCTCCCTGAGGCCGCTTCCGCCGTCCTCCACGGCCACCACTTCGTATCCCATGGACGAAAGGGCGTCCGAGAGGGTAACCCTCATTATCTTCTCATCCTCAATTACCAGGACTCTGCTCTTCTTCATCTCCCGCTGCCTTCAACGTTATGGTAAAAACCGTCCCCTCTCCCTTTTTGCTAGCTGCGGCGATATCACCGCCGTAGCTCTTTATTATCTCATAGGTCATCCACAGCCCCAGCCCCGTGCCCTCACCGGGCTGCTTCGTCGTGAAGAACGGGTCGAATATCCTGTTCATGTACTCCTCGCTGATCCCCCCGCCCGTATCTTCGACGGTGAGGACGACGGTGCTTCCGTTCCCATGGCCTGCGACGCGGAGACTGCCGCCGTTTTTCATCGCCTGGACCGCATTGATGATCAGGTTCAGCATCACCTGGTGCAAGTCCTGACGGTTAATCAAGACGTCGAGGCCGTCTTCGAAGTCCTCGGCGTACTCGATGCCGCCGCTGCGCAACCTGTAGTCCAGCAGTCTGCGGACGTCTCTGACAACGTCCGGGACGTTCACTACGGTCAGCTCATGCTCTTTCTTCTTCGACATAAGCAGCATTTTCCCCACAGTGTTCTCTATCCTCTCAAGCCCCTCCCGGATGAGGTCGAGGTACTGCTTCCTGAATTCTACTTCCGCTCCTCGGCTCTCAAGCATCTTTACGCAGTTGAACATTCCCCCCAGGGGGTTGTTTATCTCGTGCGCGACTCCGGAGGCGAGCACCCCTATCGAGGCGAGCCTCTCGGACTGGTACATTTTCTCATGAGTTTGTTTCAGCTCTATATTGGCCTTTCTGATCCTGGCAATCATGTCGTTGAAACTCTGGCCGAGCATCGCGATCTCATCGCTGCCTTTGACGTCCACTCTAACGTCGAGATTTTCGGTGCCCGCCTTCTCCATAGTCTTGGCTAGCTGGGTG
>JASFVA010000161.1:0-4464 GCA_050050055.1 Nitrospirota bacterium | reverse complement strand
CCGAGGTGTTCCCGGGCCTGGATGAGGAGCTCTTCGTTTATGTCCATGCCCTTGTAGTAGCCCAGCATATCCTGGTCCAAGAGCTTCACGGCGTACTCGTAGATGCCCACGTCTTTTGCGGTGATCCCGGTGAGCAGGTCGTATCCGTCCCCCGCGCCGCAGCCTATGTCCAGTATGCGCAGCCTCCTGAGCTTGCGGGCCTTCCTGTCCACGATGGCCTTTAGATACGGGCGCAGGAAGAGCCTGGTGGTCTCGTCCTCCCAGAACCTGCGGACGTTGTCGTACTTGCCCTCGAGGCCGGTGCGCTTGACGTACTGGCCGGTACTCACCGCCTGGTTGTATGCGGACTGCTTCTTCTCTGACATGACCATTCCCCCTTGCTTTCTCACGCGTTCACGTAATCCACTGCCTGGAAGGCGTCGGCGCAGTGGACGTCGGCGCCGATCTTCTCGGCGAATTCCGGCGAGGTGGGAGCGCCGCCGATCATCACCTTGACGTCGCCCCTGACGCTGGCTTCACTAAGCGAGTTGATCACGCCCTCCATCTCGCGCATGGTGGTCGTAAGCAGCGCGGAGAGGCCTAGGAATTTCGGATGCTGATCCTTGACGCTTTCCACTATCTTTTCCGTGGGGACGTCGGTGCCCAGGTCCACTATCTCGTAACCGGCTCCTTTGAGCATCGTGGAGACTATGTTCTTGCCGATATCGTGCAGGTCGCCCTTGACCGTGGCTATGACGACCTTCCCCTTGCTCTCCATGCCGGCGCCCTCGAGGTGGGGAGAGAGGATGTCCATGGCCTCGCCGACCGCTTCCGCCGAGGCGAGCATGTCGGGGATGAGGTATTCTCCGCTTTCGAACTTGCTGCCCACCTCGTCCATCGCCCCGGTGAGGCCCTCGACGATGAGCTTCTTGATGTCCACGCCCTCCTCTATCGCCTGCTCCACGAGCTCCACCGTGCCGGGCTGTCCTTCGAAGCCCTCGTCGAAGCCCTCGTCCTCGGTGGTGACCCTCCCCTGGATCACGTTGACCTTTATCTTGTCTATCAACTCCTGAGCGTCCATTAAGCCCTCCTGTATCTGTATTTTCAATTTCCTGTTATTTCCTGAGCCGCTCCACAATGCCGGGGACCTCGTTGAAGACGGCATCCACCTTGTCCCCGGGCAGGCCCTCCGCCGGCCTGGAGAGGAGCTCCTCGAGCCTCGCCAGGGCCTTCTCGATGACGCCGTCTCCCAGGCCGCCCGCCTCGAAGGGGTAGTGCGGATAGATGCTTCCGTCCCTGAGCCCCTTCCGCGCGTAGCGCGTGTAGAGCTTCTGCTTCGAGCCCAGCACCTTCTGGATCTGCCCGAAGATGCCCTCCATGTCCTCCCCGCCGAGCCTGGGCGCCCGGAGGAACATCTTTATCATCCCGATGTGCTGGTTGTCGAGCACCGCCTGGACCGGGCAGAAGACGTTGGTCCTTTCCAGGAGGCCGAAGGCGTAGTGTATGTACTGGGCGCCCGACATGGCCATCGGCACGTGGGTGAAGAGTTTTTCTATCGACGCCTGCGTGCCCGGCACCGAGGAGTCCGCGACTCCGGCCGTCGAGTAGCAGGGGACGCGGTAGTGCCTGGCCATTTGGACGCAGTCTATGTTGTACTGGTTGAACTCGGGAGCGCCGTACATGTCGTGGAGGTTGTCCATGCGCGCCCTGACGGGAACGCTGCCGTAGATCACGGGGCTGCCCGGGCTTACCATCTGGGAAAGACAGATGCCCGAGAGTATCTCGGCGTTAATCTGGGCGACCATGCCCCCTTCCACTATCGGGGCCGTCGAGCCCCCCTGGGGCGAGCTCGACACCACGAAGGGGAGCCCCCGGCGCGAGAACTCGATGAGCTTCTGGGTGGCGTCGTCCACCATCTCCAGGGGGCTCTTCACCGTGCAGGTGATGAAGGAGACTATGGGGTTTTCCTTGAGGGCCTCCCTGCCGCCGGCGATTATCTCGGCCATCCGGACCACGCTGTCGAGCTGGGCGAGGCTCGTGAGGCCGGCCATCACGTGCTTGGTGGTGTTTCCGAGGGAGGCGTAGAACTTGTTCACGTCGTGGTTTTCCTCGGTGATGTCCTCGTCCTGGATGTTCACCGGCCTTATGAAGAAGTCCAGGTGCTCGAGCTGCTCCGCCAGGCGGGCCGCCGTAGAGAGCCTCTCGATGCTGCCGCGCTTTTCAGAGAACACGGCGAGCCTGCGCCTGTCCGAGGGGTTCCTCTCGCTTGCGAAGTCCTCCATCTCCACGTCGAGCCAGACGTTCGTCTCGGAGCCGCTTCCGAAGTAAATGCGCGGCACCTCGGCGTCGAGCAGAAGGGAGTTTTCGGGGTCCCGCGCCCCGAGCTTCACCCTCGAGGGGGCCTTGGATACGAACTCCCTTAGAGTTTTCGATGGAATCTTGACGGTGAACGAGCGCTCGTCGCGGCGCTCGACGTCGCATCCGTTTGAGGAGAAGACGTCGACCGCCTCCTTGTTGAAGCACTGGAGGCCTATCTCCTCGAGTATCTTGACCGAGGCGGCGTCGATCGCCCCTATCTCCTCATGGGTCAGCCTTTCGAACGGTTTTCTTACTATTACTCCTTCTCTATAGCTTCCTTCCATTAATCTCCCTTATTTTTTCTCGCTGCCCGCGAGTATTTTCTGCAGTGCCTGTCCCGGCCCAGGACGGCCTCTCCGGCCTTCACGGCGGTCATCAGCTCCTCGCCGAGGGGATTTACGAGGAGGGCGTCCACGCCGAGATACTGGGCCATGTGGGCCATGGCCTGGTTTATCAGGGTCCTTCTGGGAAGGCCGAAGGAGACGTTGCTCAGGGCGAGCACGGTCTTGGCCTGCGGGAAGTTCTCCTTGATCTGCCCGAGCGTCTCGAGCGTGGTCTTGCCCTGGTTGATGTCCGTGCTCACGGGCATCACCAGGGGGTCGAAGTAGAGGTTCTCCACGGGCATCCCGTGGGACTCCGCGCCCTCGATTATCTTTTCGCATGCCTTGAGCCGCGATGCCGCGTCCTTGGGTATCCCGGTCTCGTCCATGGCCAGGGCTATGAGGGGGAGGCCGCCCTCGGCCGCCAGCGGCATGACCTCGGCGATGTTGCCTTCGGTGGCCTTCACGGAGTTGACCATGCCCACGTTTTCCCCTCCTGCCTCTATTCCCGCCCTTAGGACGGAGGTGTCGGCGCTGTCGATGCAGAGCTTGCAGCCCACCTGCTCGACGAGAAGGCCCACGAGCCACTTCATGTCGCTTACCTCCGTCTCCGCGGTGCCTTCTCCGGTGCCCACGTTGACGTCGATTATCCCCGCCCCGCCGGCGACCTGGCGCTTGGCGAGGTCCACGAGGCTGTCGGCGTCGTGCCCCGTGATGAGCCCCTTTACGCGGGGTATGGTGGCGTTTATGTTTTCTCCGATTATCAGCATTATGCTAAAGGACGTTCACGTCTATGCCGGCGATTTCCTTCCTTATCCTGTCCACCGCCTCGCCCGGGGGCACGTGGGACGGGGCCGGAGAGAGGATCTCCTCGACCTTCCTCCTCGCCCTCTCCCTGGCGTCGGGGCTTCCAGCGGCCTCCCATTCCCCGCGGGACGCCCTGTCCGAGAGCCTGGGTATGTAGTGCTCTTTTCTCATGAACCTGCGGGTGTGGCGCGAGGAGACGTAGTGTCCCCCGGGGCCGACCTTCCTCATCTCGTCGAAGGCGATCGTCTTTTCGTTGACCTCGATGCCCCTGACGGCGCGCATGGCCATGCCGAGGATCTCGTCGTCCATCACGTATTTTTCGAGGCTCGCGGTCATGCAGAATTCCATGAGGCCCGCGGCGTCGTGTATGTAGTTTCCTCCGGCCAGCGCCACCAGGAGGTTAGTGATGGCCGATTCGTATCCGCTCTGGGCGTCGAGCGTCTTGGAGTCCGACATCCCCGCCGTCGCATAAATCGGCAGGCCGTAGTGCCTCGCCATCTGGGAGGCCGCCGCGTTCATCATTCCCATCTCGACGGCCCCGCTAAGGTACTTGAGGTCCTTCATGTCGGCGATGCTCGAGATGCAGCCGTACATCGCCGGCGTCCCCGGGTTGGCCAGCTGCGCGAGCATGACGCCCGCCAGGGTGTCTACGTTCTGCACCACGATGTTTCCGGCCAGCGTGACCGGCGAGGTGGTCCCGCAGAGCGGCTCCACGGGCGTGATGACGGGCATGCCCGCCCTGGCAACCTCCATGGCGAGCTCGCTGTACAGGTCGTCCAGGACGAAGGGGCTTATTCCGCAGCAGGTGACGAAAGACACGAGGGGCTTTTCCCTGAGGGCGTCCTCGGAGCCCGCGATTATCGACGCCATCTTGATTACGTTTCGCACGCCCTCGATGGTGTATACGCCGCCCGTCACGTGCTTGCCCTGGTAGGCCAGGGCGGTGCCGAACCGGTTGACGTCGATATGGTTCTCGTCGACGTCGCTGGGGAAGACGGGC
>JASFVA010000160.1:0-4476 GCA_050050055.1 Nitrospirota bacterium | reverse complement strand
AAGTATTCGAAGGAGGACATAATTATCGTCAACCTCTCGGGCCGCGGCGACAAGGACGTCCAGCACGTGGCCCGCATAAAGGGCAAGAAGGTCTAGGCGCGCCATGTCGCGGATAACAAAGACCTTCAACAGGCTCAGGCGCGAAGGCCGCAGGGCCTTCATCCCCTACATAATGGCCGGGGACCCCTCCCTGGCCAGGACGAAGCGGCTCGTTAGGCTCCTGGAGGACTGCGGGGCCGACATAATCGAGCTGGGCGTGCCCTTTTCCGACCCCCTGGCCGACGGCCCGGTGATACAGGCCGCGGCGGACAGGGCGCGCAGGAAGGGAGTGACGCTCAGCAGGGTGATAAAGGCCGTGGGGGAACTCAGGAAGTCCACCGAGGTACCAATAGTGCTCATGACCTACTATAACCCCGTCTTCCGCTACGGCGACGAGCGCTTCGCCAGGGACGCGGCCCGCGCCGGGGTGGACGGCGTGATAGTGCCCGACCTGCCCCCCGACGAGGCCGGCAGTCTTATGAGGCCCGCGAGGCGGCACGGCCTCGACACGGTGTTTCTGGCCGCCCCGACGTCGCCGGAGAAGAGGCTGAAACTCGTGGCAAAATCCTCCAGGGGTTTTATATACTATGTCTCGATAACCGGAATAACCGGCGCCGAGCTCAGGCTCGACGCCGCCCAGCGAAGGAGCATAGAGGCCCTGAGGAAGCTCTCCGGGAAGCCCGTAGCCCTGGGCTTCGGGGTCTCCAGGGCCGCCGAGGCCAGGGCCGTGGCGGAGTTCGCCGACGGCGTCATCGTGGGCAGCGCCATCGTAAGAAAGGTCAACGAGGCCCCGGAGGAAGAGCTCGCGAAGTTCCTAAGGAGCCTCAGGGCCGCCATCGGATAGCCCATCGCGGAAAATACACCATGGCGTGGTTCAAGAAGACCAAGTCCAGCAGGTCGAAACAGGTCAAGATACCCGAGGGCCTCTGGGTCAAGTGCGACAGCTGCAAGGAGATAATCTACAAGGCCGAGGTGGAGCGAAACCTCATGGTCTGCCCCAAGTGCAGGTACCACTTCAGGATAAACGCCCTCGAGAGGGTCCGCCTCCTGGTGGACCCGGGCTCCTTCGAGGAGCTCGACCGTAACCTCACCTCCACCGACCCCCTCCGCTTCAAGGACTCGCGGAGCTACCCCGAGCGCGTCAGGGACGGCAAGAAGAAAAGCGGCCTGGGCGAGGCGGTCCTCACCGGCAGGGGAGAGATACTCGGGCGAGAGGTGGTCATAGGGATCATGGACTTCTCCTTCATGGGCGGCAGCATGGGCTCGGCCGTGGGCGAAAAGATTGTGCGCGCCGCGGAGCACGCCCTCGAGGAGAGGCTCCCCTTCATCACCGTATCGTCCTCGGGAGGGGCGAGGATGCAGGAGGGCATATACTCCCTCATGCAGATGGCCAAGGTCTCTGCGGCGGTGGGGCGCCTGAAGGAGGCGGGCATCCCCTTCGTATCCATCCTGGCCGACCCCACCTTCGGCGGCGTCACGGCCAGCTTCGCCATGCTCGGGGACTTCATAATCGCCGAGCCCCGGAGCCTCATAGGCTTCGCCGGCCCCAGGGTGATAGAGCAGACCATCAAGCAGCAGCTGCCGGACAATTTCCAGAGGGCGGAGTTCCTCCTGGAGCACGGCCTCCTGGACATGATTGTGGACAGGCAGCACATGCGCGAGACCCTTTCTAAGCTGCTGAGCCACATTGCGAAAGAAGCGGGACAAGGGGAAGCCCGGGAGGAAGAAGCGCAGGGGCCGGCAGAAGGCGAAGCCCCGTCCTGAGAAAGCTCCCCCCGGGGGAAGACGGACCCGCGGAGCACCCACAGCCGGCGCTCCTTTTCGCCGGGCAGTTATTTCAGAAGGTCTTCCCGGACGGGCCCGAAGAGGGGGCGCTTGAGGGGGAACATCTCGCCCACCACCACGTTTTTCTTGCCGAAATCGATGTACAGGGGCTTCTCCCCCTCCACGTCCAGGGTCACACGCCAGAGGCCGGCGGACTCCACCATTTCCACCTCCTCCACACGGGCGTCGGCCGGTACCATGGCGGAGGCCTTGAGCATCTCCAGGGCCTCCCTCTCGGTGAGGCTGTGGCAGTCGGCGCAGCTGCCCCCGCAGCCGTCGGGCGTAGTGCCTCCGCCAGAGGCGAGGACCGGGAACAGGGCAAGGGAAGAAACCGCAAGGACCATGAGGACAAGCACCCGCATGGCTTAATAATACCAGATTACGCCGGGATGCCACATCATGCCCGGCGGAGGGGGGAGGAGGCGCGTCCATATGTAAAAAACGCGGAAAGCCCCTGCCCCGGATTCTGCCGCCCTTGCCCAATCGCCGCCCATCACGTAAGATTTCCAGGTAAGCCCATGGCAGTGGACAGAAGGCGCGTAAGGGTACTCAAGGAGGGCTCCCCAGGCGGGGGGCCGGTGGTCCTCTGGATGCAGAGGGACCAGCGCGCCTCGGACAACTGGGCCCTCCTCTACGCCAGGGAGCTCGCCCTGGAGATGAAAAGGCCCCTGGGCGTCGCCTTCTGCCTGGTGCCGCGCTTCCTGGGGGCGACCCTCAGGCAGTACGACTTCATGCTCCGGGGCCTCAAGGAAGTCGAACAGGCCCTCTCAAGAAAAGGCATCCCCTTCTTCCTCCTTTCGGGAGACCCCGGAAGCGAGGTCCCCGGGTTCGCCCGCGGGCACGACGCGGCCCTCCTGGTCACCGATTTCAACCCCCTGAGGATAAAGCTCCGGTGGGAGGCGGAGGCGGCGGCGAGGCTGGCGATTCCGCTTCACCAGGTGGACGCACATAACGTAGTCCCCTGCTGGGAGGCCTCGGACAAGCGGGAATACGCGGCCTACACCCTCCGGCCGAAGCTCCGGCGCCTGCTCCCGGAGTTCATGGAGGGCTTCCCGCCCCTCAGGAGCCACCCCCACAGATGGAGGGGAAAGAGAAGGGCGAACGATTGGGAGGGCGCGGCCAGGTCCCTCAGGGTGGACAATTCAGTAAAACCCGTAACATGGCTCAGGCCCGGCGAGGGGGCGGCGAAAAGGGCCCTCCGGCGGTTCGTGGAAAAGAGGCTTCCGAGGTACGGCGGGAGGAACGACCCCCTGAGCGGGGCGCAGTCGGACCTCTCCCCCTACCTTCACTTCGGGCAGATCTCCGCCCAGAGGTGCGCCCTTAAGGCCGCGGATAGCGGCGCGGCGAAGGAGCCCCGGGAGGCCTTCCTCGAGGAGCTTATCGTTAGAAGGGAGCTATCGGACAACTTCTGCCTCCACTGCCGGGACTACGACTCCGTCGAGGCCGCCCCGGACTGGGCCCGAAAGACTCTCCGGAAGCACAGGGGCGACCGGAGGCCCTACGTCTATGGCCGGGGGGAGTTCGAAAAGGGGGGGACCCACGACGCGCTCTGGAACGCCGCCCAGGGCGAGATGGTAAAAAGGGGCAAGATGCACGGCTACCTCCGGATGTACTGGGCCAAGAAGATACTGGAGTGGAGCGCAACGCCCGAGGAGGCCTTCGAGACCGCCGTGTACCTGAACGACAGGTACGAGCTCGACGGCCGGGACCCAAACGGCTATGCCGGCATCGCCTGGAGCCTGGGAGGAGTGCACGACAGGGCGTGGAACGAGAGGCCGGTCTTCGGGAAAATCCGCTACATGAGCAACGAAGGCGCAAAGGGAAAGTTCGACGTCCGGAAATACATCGAATGGGTGGCCTCACTGTGAAATGCGGCGAAAGGAGGGATGAGCGCATGGCGAAGGAACGGATAAGGGCGGAGCTTGAGCGGGCCGTGGCCCGGAAGAAGGAGCTCATGGAGGAGCTCAGGGAGCTGGAGAAGACCTCCCCCTCGAGCTTCAGCGAGATATGGAGGACCCGGGACCGGGCGGCCTACTGGGAGGGCAGGGCCGAGGGCCTCCAGTTCGCCCTGGAGGAGCTCGAGAGGGCCGGCTAAACGTGGTTCCTGAGCATCAGCTCCAGGGGGTGGGGGTCGAGGTAGACCTGCCCCCCGAGGTAGGGCTCGTCGAACTTCCGCACATAGTGCTTTAGGAGCGTCACCGGGACCACCAGGGGCACGAGCCCCCTGCGGTAGTTTTCGATAACCTCCAGGAGCTCCTTCTTTTCGTCGCCGTCGATGAGCCTCTTGAAATATCCCATGGCGTGCATGAGCACGTTGGTGTTCTTCCGCGCCGTGGCCAGCAGGGCCAGGCCCTCCATTAGCGTCTCCAGATACCGCGCGTGGAGCTCGGCGGGACGGACGCCCTTGGCCCCTGCCACGATGCGCCCCAACCCGGTGTAGTGCCTGGGGCTGTGGGCCAGCACGAGGAGCTTGTGGGCCGTGTGGAAAGCCACCAGGCCGCCCCTTCCGCCGCCGCCCCGCTCGAGGAACTCCCGCCACCTCCTGTAGACGAAGACACGCTCGATGAAGTTCTCCCTGAGGGCTGGGTTGCGGAGCCTGCCGTCGTCTATAAC
>JASFVA010000159.1:0-4491 GCA_050050055.1 Nitrospirota bacterium | reverse complement strand
GTGCCGCCCCTCACGGCGACCGTCGATGCCCCGCCGGAAAACGCCAGCGGCGGAAGGAGGGTCTGGAGGACGAGGCTCGTGGAGCCGGCCGTGCCGATGTCGAAGCTGAAATCCCCGCTTCCCACGCGCCCCGGCCTGAAGACCAGCTCCGGGGAGCCCTTGGAGGCCCCCTCGATTTCGGCGCCGCAGACCTCGGCGGCCGCGCGGACCGCCGTGATGTGGGCCGGCATGAGGCCCGGGCGGGAACGCCCCCTGCGTATGTTGTATATCCTGAAGGGCTTTCCCAGAAGACAGGAGAGGCTGAGGGAGGTCCTGAGTATCTGCCCCCCGCCCTCGCCGAAGCTTCCGTCCACCTCGAGCATGTGCATATACTACCGCAGATTCCGCCACTTTATAAGGCCCGCGGCCACCAGCGTCCTGGCCCGTCATCCCTATAATCCTCTGTAATCCCCTATAATTCCATGTATGGATGTCAAGCCTGCGGCGGACTGGAAGGGGCTGGCGGGAAAGCTAAGGGGAAGGGTCGGCGTCTTCCTGGGGATGTCCGACACCGGCAAGACCACGCTCATCAGATACCTGGCCGGAAGGCTCCTTTCTTGGGGCGAGACCCTCGCCCTCGTGGACTCGGACATCGGGCAGTCCTCGGTGGGGCCCCCCGGCGCCGTTTCGATGAGGACCTGCAGGAGGCCCGGGGACCTGGAGCGCGCCGGCCCGGAGCGCATGGTCTTCGTGGGAACGGCGAACCCGGCCCGGAGTATCCCCGCCGTGGTGGACGCCGCGCGAAGGATGGTGGAGGAGGCGAGGGCCGCGGGAGCCGGGACCGTCCTGGTCGACACTACCGGCCTGGTCAGGGGCGGGCTGGGAAAGGCCCTGAAGCTTGCCAAGGTAAGGGCCATAGGGCCGGACGCCGTGGTGGCCCTGGAGCGGGAAAGGGGTGAGCTGGAGCACATCATCTCCAGTCTCGAAGGGCTCGAAGGCGTCAGGGTATTCCGCCTGAGGGCCTCGAGGCACGCAAGGAAAAGGACCGCGACCGAGAGGAAGAGAAACAGGGAGGCGCGCCTTAAAAGATATCTCGCGCCTTCCAGGACGCTCAGGCTCAAGGCCGGCAGGCTCGAGGTCCTCTCCGGCGGCGGCGAGGGCGTGGATTTGTTTTCGGCGGAGCCGGGGACCGTGGTCGGCCTCAACCGGGGGCGGGAGACCCTTGCCCTCGGCGTCTACGCTGGAAGGTCGGGGGGCAGGGCGCTCATCAGGACCCCGCTTAAGGACGCCAGGGGCCTCCGAAAGGTCATAGTGGGGGAGCTGAAAGTTGATTACGCTTGACGAAGCGCGCGGCCTCTGATAAATTTGTCTTAGCCTCGCTGCGACTCAAAGAAAGGAATGCTCCGCCATGGAGAACGCGCCCATAAGCAAGCTCCGCTTTCTTCAGAGGAGGCTTGCCCTCAGCGAGGCCGAGCTCGAAGTGCTCAAACCCTTCCGCGAGTTCTTTGTGTCCGGCAAGGAGGAATTCGCCGACTACTTCTACAGCGTCTTCTCCGGCATCCCGGAGACGAAGTACATCATCGAGCGCCTCGAGAACCCGGGGCTGATGAAAAAGATATGGGCCCGGTGGTTCGAGGCACTGTTCGGAAGGGACAGGCTCGACGACGACTTCCTGGCCTACTTGTGGCGCATAGGGGGGAGGCACGTGGACGTGGGCCTCGACCAGAGGTTCACCAACCTGGGCTTCTCCGTGGCCAGGCAGTTCTGCCACGGGATGGTCATATCCGGAGTCCCCGAAGGCAAGAGGGCTGACCTGCTCGTCGCCCTGGACAAGCTCCTGGACCTCTGCCTCCTGGTGGAGACGAGCGCGTACATAGCGGCCACTACCCGGTGCGACCTGGAGCTCATAAACGGCATCGCCGACAAGATAAGAAACAAGATAACCATCATCGGCGGAAACATAAGGATGCTCAAGCGCAAGGCGGAGCCCTCGAGCCCCGCCTACGAAGTCTACGAGGCCCTGCTCATGGAGAGCCGCATGTGCGAGAACATGGTCAGGGACATTAACGTCTATAACGACGTTTTCCAGCGGGAAACGGAGTATCAGGACGTCTCGCTCGAGGACGCGGTCAGGAGGGCCGTAGAGCACATCAAGCCGGAGGAGAACTTCAAGGGGGTGGGGCTGGAGGTCGCAATTTCGCCCGACGCCTCTCACGTGCACGCCGACCCCCGGGACGTCAGGAAGCTCCTGGTCTACGCCCTGGAAAACGCCTTCGAGGCCGCCGAAGGCGAGGCCCCCCGCGTGAGGGTCTCCTCCGGCAGGGAATGCACGCCCTCGGAATTCGTCTGCATCGAGATATTCAACACCGGAACGCCTCCCAAACCGGAGGCCGTCGAGAAGTTCTTCTCGCCCTTTTACTCCACCAAGGCCGAGGGCTCGGGCTTCGGGGTCCCCATAGCCACCCTGGCGGCGAAGAAGAACTTCGGGACCCTGGCGATAGTGCCCGCCGGCGCCGAGGGCACCACCGTTAAAGTGACGCTGCCGGCGGCGGCCGGGCAGCCCGGCCCGTGATTCCCCCGCACTGCCTAAATATTTGAAATACAGGTGGAAATGGTTTATATTATATAACTGGCATATGGGTACTGAGTAAGGAATGAAGCGGGCATCCATGGAGTGCAAAGAGCAGGCACCCCCTGAATGCCCGGTTATTTTTCTGCCGGTTATTTTTCTGGAGGTATAGGAAAATCAGGATTGTCTTTCCAGACAGAGAGACCGAGGTGGAAGACGCCGAGGGCGCCCTCAAGGCCCTGAAAAAGGGCAGGGCGGTGGCCATAAGGGTAAACGGCGAGCTCCTGGACGTCGGCGCCGTGGGCGAGCACCCCGGGGCGGACTCCGTGGAGGCCCTCACCTTCGACTCCCCGGAAGGCAGGGAAGTCTACCGCCACAGCACCTCGCACATCATGGCCCACGCGGTAAAGACGCTCTATCCCGGTGCCAAGCTGGCCATAGGACCCTCGACGGAAGAGGGTTTCTACTACGACTTCGACCTCCAGGAGCCCTTGAAGCCCGAGGACCTGGCGGCCATCGAAAAAGAGATGGCCCGCATCATAAAGCGCAACGCCCCCTTCAAGCGGACGACCATGAAGCGCGAGGAGGCCATAGAGTTTTTCAGGAAGGCGGGCGAGGACTACAAGGCGGAGCTCCTGGAGGAGATAGAGGACGAGACCGTGTCGCTCTATGAGGAGGGGGGCTTCGTGGACCTGTGCCGGGGGCCGCACCTCCCCTCCACGGGAAGGGTCTCGGCCTTCAAGCTCCTGAGCGTCGCCGGGGCGTACTGGAGGGGGGACGAAAACCGGAAGATGCTCCAGAGGATATACGGCACCTCCTTCGCCGACAGGAAAGACCTGGAGGCCTACCTGGACTTCCTCGAGCAGGTGAAGAAGCGCGACCACCGGAGGCTGGGCAAGGAGCTGGACCTCTTCAGCATGAACGACGAGATTGGCCCCGGCCTGACCCTCTGGCACCCCAACGGGGCCCTGATAAGAAAGATAATCGAGGACTTCTGGAGGGACGAGCACCTCAAGGCGGGCTACCAGCTCCTCTACACGCCCCACATAGCGAAGCTCAACCTCTGGCAAAAGAGCGGGCACCTCGACTTCTACAGCGAGAACATGTACTCGCCCATGGAGGTCGAGGGCATCCCCTACGAGATAAAGCCCATGAACTGCCCCTTCCACATCTTCATCTACAAGAGCCGCCTCAGGAGCTACAGGGAGTTCCCCATCCGGTACGCGGAGCTGGGCACCGTCTACCGCTTCGAGCGCTCCGGCGTCCTCCACGGCCTCCTCAGGGTCAGGGGCTTCACGCAGGACGACGCCCACATCTTCGTGCGGGAGGACCAGATAGAGGAGGAGATACTCAAGGTCCTGGACTTCACGCTCTTTGTGCTCAGGACCTTCAGCTTCGAGGACTACGACGTCTATCTCTCCACGAGGCCCGAGAAGTTCGTGGGGACCGAGGAGCACTGGGACAAGGCCACCGCCGCCCTGGAGGAGGCCCTCAAGGACAAGGGCCTCGAATACGAGGAGGACCCCGGCGAGGGCGTCTTTTACGGCCCGAAGATAGACATCAAGGTGAAGGACTCCCTGGGAAGGGCCTGGCAGTGCAGCACCATACAGGTGGACTTCAACATCCCCGAAAGGTTCGACGTCTCCTACAGGGGCCCGGACGGGAAAGACAGCAGGCCCATTATGATCCACAGGGCCCTCATGGGCTCCCTGGAGAGGTTCTTCGGCGTGCTCATAGAGCACTACGCCGGGCAGTTCCCCCTGTGGCTCGCCCCCAAGCAGGTGGCGGTGCTGACCATCGCCGAGAGGCACTCCGGCTTCGCCCTGGAGGTCGAGGGCAGGCTCAGGGCCGGGGGCATAAGGGCCGAGGCGAACCTGGACAACGAGAAGATAGGGTACAAGATCAGGGAGGAGACTGTCCGAAAGGTCCCCTATCTGGTTATA
>JASFVA010000158.1:0-4493 GCA_050050055.1 Nitrospirota bacterium | reverse complement strand
CCCACGGCAACGGCCGTGGCCCCGGCCAGCAGGAACTCCACGGCGTCCTCCCCGCTCCTGATTCCACCCATCCCGATTACGGGTATCCCCACGGCCCCCGAGACCTGCCAGACCATCCTCAGGGCGACGGGTTTTATCGCCGGGCCAGAAAGCCCTCCTATCACGTTGGCCAGCATCGGCCTCCGGGTGTGAACGTCTATGGCCATGCCCGGGAGGGTGTTTATGAGCGACACGGCGTCGGCCCCTTCTTCCTGGGCCACCCGGGCGGGCACGGTGATATCGGCTATGTTAGGGGAAAGCTTGATAATGAGCGTGGAGGAGCCCACGGCCTTCCTTATGTCCTTGACCAGGCGGCCCAGCGTCACGGAGTCGGCGCAGAACTCTATGCCGCCCCGCTTGACGTTGGGGCAGGAGACGTTGACCTCGATGCCGTCCACGCCGGCGCCGTCGAGGGCCCCGGCGAGCTTTACGTACTCCCCGGGGGTGTTGCCCAGAATGTTGGCTATCACCTTCGTGTCGTATTTCCTAATATAGGGGAGCTTCTCGCCGAGGAACCTCTCGAGGCCCACGTTCTGGAAGCCGATGGCGTTGAGCATCCCGCAGGCGGTCTCGTGGATGCGGGGCGGTGGGTTTCCGTCCCGGGGCTCGAGGGTTATGCCTTTCATCACCACGGCGCCCAGGGAGCCCAGGTCTACGAACTCCTCGAACTCCCTGCCGTAGCCGAAGGTGCCCGAGGCGGTCATCACGGGGTTTTTAAGCCCGAGCTTCCCTATGGCCACCTGGAGGTTCATTCTTCCCAGACCACCTCGTCGAGCCTGAACACGGGGCCGTCCACGCAGACCTCCTTCATGCCGCCAGTGGTCTTCACGGCGCAACCCAGGCAGGCGCCCATGCCGCAGGCCATCTTCTCCTCCAGCGAGGCGTAGCCCTCGAGGCCCCGTTCCGCCGCGAACCCGGCCACGGCCCTGAGCATCCCCCTGGGGCCGCAGGCGTAGAGCAGGTGGCGGTCGTCGACATCCAGGGACTCGAGGAGGTCCATCACCGTGCCCCTCTTCCCGTAAGAGCCGTCCTCCGTGGCGGGGTGGAGGCCGGCGTAGGCGAGCTTGAGCTCGTCGAGCATCACCAGCTCGTCGCGGTTCTTTCCCCCGTAGACTATGATGGGCTTCTTGGTGAGCGAGGCGGCGAAGGGAAACACCGAGGCGATGCCTATGCCCCCGGCCACTATAAGGGGCCTCTGGTCCTTTCCGGGCCTGGGCCAGGAGTTGCCGAAGGGGCCCACGACGTTCAGGGTGACCCCCGGCTTCATGCGGCTCAGGAGCGCCGTGCCCTTGCCGCTCACCCGGTAGAGGATCTGGATGGCCTTCCGGTATTTCCTGAAGAAGCAGAAGGGCCTTTTCAGGAGGGGGTCGTTAGACTCCCCGGTGCCCACCATGTAGAACTGCCCCGGCGCGGGCTCGGGCGGGTTTCCGGAGGGCTTCAGTCCCATCAGGAAGTGCCCCTTCGAGACCTGCACGTTCTGAGCGACCTGGGCCCTGAAGTTCCTTTTCGATCCCTGCCTATTCATGTAACGGGGGCGGCCATCAGAAGGTTATCTCGGTTATCTCGTACTCGACGGTCTTGGCCGGGGCCTTGATGACGGCCACGTCGCCCACCTCCCTGCCCATTAGGGCGCGGCCCACGGGGGAGCTCATGGATATCCTGCCTTTCTTGGCGTCGGCCTCCTCCGGCCCCACGAGCATGAAGACCTGCTCCCTGTCCGTGTCGAGGTCCAGGACCCTCACCTTGGCGCCGAAGGCGACCTTGCTGTGGGTTATCTTCGAGGGGTCTATGACGTTTGCGCGGGAGAGCTTGTTCTGGAGCTCGTTTATCCTGCCTTCCAGGAAGGACTGCCTCTCCTTAGCCGCGTGGTACTCGGCGTTTTCCGAGAGGTCTCCGTGGGCGCGGGCCTCCGCTATGGCCTTCACGTTGGAGGGCCTTTCGACCTTCATGAGCCTTTCAGCTCTTCCCTGAGGGTCCTGTAGCCTTCGGGTGTCAGGGGTATTCTTTCCATCTCTTCTCCTTGGAGACAAAGCGCGGTGATGTACGGATAATTTAACACTTTCAAGCACATTTTTAAAGTGCCGGGGTATGCTAAACTCAGAGGATGAAGCTCTACCTCATAGACGGAAACTCCCAGGTTTACAGGGCCTTTTTCGCCATCCGGGGGCTTGCGGACTCGAAGGGAAAGCCCACCAACGCCATATACGGCTTCACGAACATGCTCCTGAAGATAATCAGGGAGAAGGAGCCCGACGCCGTGGCCGTCTCCTTCGACACCCCTCACCCCACCAAGCGGCACGCCCTTTTCAAGGACTACAAGGTCCACCGGCCCGAGACCCCCGAAGAGCTTTCAAGGCAGTTCCCCGACGTCAAGAGGATGATCAGGGCCTTCGGCATAAAGATATTCGAGGAGCCGGGCTACGAGGCCGACGACGTCCTGGCCACCCTGGCCGAGAAGGCCGCCGGCGAGGGGGCCGAGGTCTACATCGTCACGGGCGACAAGGACATGTTCCAGCTCCTCACGGACTCGGTGAAGGTCTACGACCCCATGAAGGACAGGGTCATCGACGAGGGCTACGTCAGGGAGAAGCTCGGCGTCCCCCCAGGGAGGGTGGTGGAGTTCATGGCCCTCGTGGGGGACCCCACGGACAACATCCCCGGCGTGAAGGGCATAGGCGAAAAGACGGCCTCGCAGCTCCTCGGGGAGTTCGGCAGCCTCGAAGAGCTCGTCGCCCACCCCGAGCGGATAAAGCGCGAAAGGACCCGGAAGCTCGTCTCCGAGGGCATCGAGGACATAAAGGTCTCGCGCGAGCTCGCCAGGATAAACCGCGACGTCCCCCTGGAGGTCAAGGTCGGGGACCTGCGCCTCCGGGAGCCCGACTGGCAGGCCCTCCTGGGCCTTTTCAGGGAGTTCGAGTTCTCTTCGCTGATGAAGCTCATACCGGCTGAAAAGACGAGGCCCGGGACCAGGTGCGAGATAATCGAGGAGCCCGGGATTCTCAGGGACTTTCTGGGAGGGGTGGAAGGTGAGGTCGCCCTGCACGTCGAGACCGCCGGGGCCTTTACGGTCAAGGACGAGGTCGTCGGCGTCTCCCTATGCGCTGGGAAGGAAGGCGCGGCCTACGTCCCCCTGGCCCACGAGGGCGCAGGGGGGCAGATGGAAAAGCGCGAGGCCCGTGATGCCCTGGCCCCCGTGCTCGGGGACGAGGCCGTCGCGAAGACGGGGCACGACCTGAAGCGCGACATTATCGCCCTTCGCGACGAAGGGCTCGAGGTCCGCGGCCCCCTGGGGGACGTGATGCTCGCCGCGCACCTCCTGAACCCCCTGAAGGCGGACTACAGCCTGGCGAACCTCTGCCTGGAGTACCTGGGGGCGCGGAAGAAGACCCGCGTGGAAGCCGTGGGCAAGAAGAGTTTCGCGAAGGTCAGAGTGGAGGACGCCGCCGCCTACGCCTGCGAGCACGCCTCGGTGGCCCTGGAGCTCTGGGGAGAGCTATTCGGAAAGCTGGAGGAAGGGGGGCTCAGGGAGGCCTACGAGAAGATAGAGATGCCGCTGGTACACGTGCTTTCGGAGCTCGAGGGGGCTGGGATGAAGCTCGACGCCGGTGTGCTCGAGGGCCAGTCGAAGGAGCTCGAAAGGGAGCTCGACGCCATGCAGCGGCGCATATTCTTCCTCGCCGGCGGCGAGTTCAACATAAACTCGCCCAAGCAGCTCGCGAAGGTGCTCTTCGATCGCCTCGGCCTCAAGCCCGGAAAGAGAAAGAAGACCGGCTACTCCACCGAGGTGGGCGTGCTGGAGGAGCTGGCGAGGGAGCACGAGCTCCCCGGCGAGATACTCAACTGGCGGACCCTGAACAAGCTAAAGACCACCTACGTGGACGTCCTCCCGGGGCTGGTGAACCCCCGGACGGGGAGGCTGCACACCACCTTCAACCAGGCCGCCACGGCCACGGGCCGCCTCTCCTCGAGCAGCCCCAACCTCCAGAACATACCCGTCCGCGGCGACTGGGGCAAGCGCATACGGGAGGCCTTCGTGGCCGAAGAGGGGAACGTGCTCGTCTCGGCCGACTACTCGCAGATAGAGCTGAGGATACTGGCCCACCTGAGCGCCGACGAGGTCCTGGCCGAATCCTTCCGCGAGGGCGTGGACGTGCACACAAGGACCGCAGCCAGGCTCTTCGGGGTAGAGCCCGGCAAGGTCGGCGCCGAGATGCGGAGGGTGGCGAAGACCGTAAACTTCGGCGTGGTCTACGGGATAACCTCCTACGGCCTTTCGCAGACCCTCGGGGTCTCGAGGGAGGAGGCCCAGGAATACATCGACAGGTACTTCGCCAGGCACTCGGGCGTCAGGGCCTACATGGACCGTGTCCTGGCCGAGGCCCGCGAGAGGGGGTTTGTGAGCACGATGTTCGGCCGCCGGAGGCCGGTGCCCGAGCTTTCGAGCAAAAACGCCC
>JASFVA010000157.1:0-4495 GCA_050050055.1 Nitrospirota bacterium | reverse complement strand
GAAGTGATAGAGGCCCAGGAAAGCCGCGTCAGGCAGGCCCGGGCTGCCCTTGCTGCGGCTGTGGAGAAGCTCAAGGACGCATCGATGGACGCTCCGGCATCAGGAATAATACTTAGAAGAAACGTCGAGGCCGGAGAGACGGTAGCCCCCGGCGTTCCCGTTTACACCATCGGCGACCTCGAAAGGCCCTGGGTCAAGGTCTACGTAAAGGAGGACAAGCTTGGCCTCGTCAAGCTCGGCCAGAGGGCGGAGGTCACAGTTGACTCGTATCCTGATAAGGTTTATGAGGGAACCGTGACCTACATCTCCTCAGAGGCCGAGTTTACTCCCAAGAACGTCCAGACCCGGGAAGAAAGGGTAAAGCTCGTATTCGGTGCGGAGGTGAACGTCGAAAATCCCGGGGGCGAGTTGAAGCCGGGGATGCCGGCGGATGTGAAGATACGGCTCGATGAATGACGCACCAGCCATAAGGGCGGAGAACCTCACCAAGGTCTTCGGCGGCTACAGAGTGCTCGATGGCCTCAATCTTGATATTAAAAAAGGCGAGATATATGGATTGGTAGGACCCGACGGCGCAGGGAAGACCACCATAATGAGAATACTCGCCGCCGTTTTGGACCCGACCTCGGGCGCGGCGTGGGTCACGGGCCATCCGGTGCTAACGGAAGGCGAGAGGATTAAGGAGAAGATCGGCTACATGTCGCAGAGGTTCGGCCTGTACGAGGATCTGACGGTGATGGAAAACATCCTGTTCTATGCCGACCTCTACGATGTGCCCAAAAGCGAGCGGCCGGAGAGGATCGAGCGTCTTCTTGGCTTTTCCAACCTCACGCCATTCAAGGAAAGGCTCGCCGGACGGCTCTCGGGCGGGATGAAGCAGAAGCTCGGGCTCGCCTGCGCCCTGATACACACGCCCGAGGTGCTCTTCCTCGATGAGCCCACAAACGGCGTGGACCCCGTGTCGAGGAGGGACTTCTGGAGGATACTCTACGGTCTTTTGAAGGAAGGCATCACGATATTCGTCTCCACCGCCTACCTCGACGAGGCCGAGCGCTGCACGAGGATAGGGCTCATCCACGAGGGAAAGCTCCTCTTGGAAGGAGACCCGGCCGGGGTGCGGAGGTCTTTTGAAAACCCGATGGTCTCCCTCTGGACCGACGACATACAGAGGACAATGGAGGCTCTGAAGAGCTACAAGTGGGTTCTCAACGCAAGCATCTACGGAGACAGGCTGCACGTGACGCTGAAGGACAGTAAATATATCGAGAGGCTCGTCTCTGGGCTTCCGGAGAAAGGCATCGCCGTTAAGGGCTACAGGGAGATAGTTCCTTCTCTGGAAGACATCTTCATAGCAAAGGTGAGCGGGTGACGGACGCAAGGGGGATAGCGGTAAGCGTTGAAGACCTCGAGCGGAGGTTCGGGGACTTCGTCGCGGTAAACAAAGTGAGCTTCGACGTGAAAAGAGGCGAAATATACGGGTTCCTCGGCCCAAACGGCGCGGGCAAGTCCACCACCATAAAGATGCTCTGCGGCCTCCTCATGCCCACTGATGGGAGGGGCACGGTGGGGGGCTTCGACATCATCGAGGAGTCGGAGAAGATAAAGCAGACCATAGGGTACATGTCCCAGAAGTTCTCCCTCTACGACGACCTGACAGTAGAGGAAAACCTGGGATTCTTCAGCGGGATGTACGGCGTGAGAGGGCCCGGCGCCAGAGAGCGGAAGGACTGGGCCCTCGAGATGGCCGGCCTAAGCGGAAAGAGAGACTCCATAACTCGGACTCTTCCCGGCGGTTTCAAGCAGAGGCTCGCCCTGGGCTGCGCCCTTCTCCACAGGCCTCCGATAATATTTCTCGACGAGCCCACCTCGGGCGTGGACCCCATATCGAGAAGGAACTTCTGGGGCCTCATCTACGAGATGGCAAAGGCCGGGACCACAGTGTTCGTCACCACACACTACATGGACGAGGCCGAGTACTGCGACAGGCTCGCCCTCATCTACAGGGGAAGCATCATAGCCGAGGGCACGCCCGAGGAACTCAAGGTCAAACATATGAGCCGCTTCGTCCTCGAGATAGAGGCCGACAGGGCCTTCGAGTCCATGGAAGCGCTCAACAAAAGCGGAATCGAGACAGCCATCTTCGGAAGTCTGCTTCACGCGGTAGTGGATGACGCCGAGAGCGCGACCGTACGAGTAAGGGTGACGCTTGAAAGTCAGGGCATAGAGGTAAGACGTATAGAGAAGATAATGCCAACCCTGGAGGACGTCTTCGTAACACTGATAGAGACGGCTTAATATGAAGATTTCGCGAGTAATAGCAGTAGCAAAAAAGGAGTTCATCCAGATCCGGCGCGACCCCCTGAGCCTCGCCATGGCATTCATGATGCCCGTTATGCTGCTCTTGATTTTCGGCTATGCGATAACTCTCGACGTGGACAACCTCAGGACCGTGGTCCACGACCTGGACAAATCGAGCCTGAGCAGGGAGTACGTTTCTGGGCTCGGGGAGTCGGGCTACTTCACCGTCGTTAGGGACGTAAACGAATACAAAGCAATCGATGGGTACCTCGATACGGGCCGTGCCCAAGCGGCCATAGCCATTCCCAGGGATTTTTCCGAAAACATTAAGACGGGCAGAAGTGCGGAGCTCCAGGTGATAGTGGACGGAAGCGATTCCAACACCGCGACCATCGCCTTGGGCTACATCTCCGCCGCCACGGAACTGTTCTCAAGAAAAGCTGGCGGCTTAAAGGCTCCGCCCGCCATAGACCCGAGGGTAAGGGTGTGGTACAACCCCGAGCTCAAGTCACGAAACTACATCATCCCCGGCCTCATTGCCGTGATCATGTCCGTGATCGCGGCCCTCTTGACCTCGCTCACCATCGCCAGGGAGTGGGAGCGGGGCACCATGGAGCAGCTCATCTCCACTCCCATCAAGAAAGCCGAACTGCTTCTCGGCAAGCTCGTCCCTTACTTCCTGATCGGGTTTGTGGATATGGTGCTTTCGGTACTCATGGGCACGCTTCTTTTCGAGGTACCGCTTAAGGGAAGCGTGTTTCTTCTCATGGCGCTTTCTTCGGTATTCCTCTTCGGGGGCTTGAGCCTCGGCATACTGATATCCACTGCCGCCGGGAGCCAGCTCGTTGCGAGCCAGGTGGCCATGATTGCAACATTCCTCCCGGCCTTCCTGCTCTCGGGGTTCATGTACGCCATCGCCAACATGCCGGATGCCTTACAGGCATTTACCTACGTAATCCCGGCTAGGTATTTCGTGACCATGCTAAAAGGGATGTTCCTCAAGGGCAGCACCTTGAGGTTCCTGTGGCTCGAGACCGCGCTGCTTGTGGCCTACGGCATCGCCGTATTCACGATAACGCACAGAAAACTGAAAAAGAAAGTGGCCTGAGACGTTCGGGCTGTGCAGGGACGAATTAATCGCAGGAGAAGTAAGAATAAGGAGGTCTGACATGAAAACCAAGACACACATTTCGGCGGCAGTTGTTTTCCTCGTTTGTCTTTTTGCCTTCGCCGGCCTGGCAGCGGCGCACTGCGACACGCTCGGCGGTCCGGTTATCGGCGCGGCGAAAACGGCTCTGGAGTCAGGCGACGTCACGCCGGTCCTAAAGTGGGTGGGTAAAGACGACGAGGCGCAAATCAGGGGGATATTCGAAAAGACCCTCAAAGTCAGGGAGAAAGGTCCGGAGGCTCGGGAACTGGCGGACATGTACTTCTTTGAGACATTGGTCAGGATTCACAGGGCCGGAGAAGGCGCCCCGTATACCGGGATCAAGCCCGCCGAAGCTGTTGAGCCGTCAATCGAGGAGGCTGACAAAGCGCTTGAAAGCGGTAAGGTCGATGGTCTCGCCAGGCTCATCACCGATGCCGTTGAAAAAGGAATCCGCAAGCGCTTTGAGCACGCATACGAAGCCAGCAGGCACGCCGAGGAAAGCGTGGCGGCCGGCCGGGAGTTCGTCGAGGCCTACGTGGAGTTCACTCACTACGTGGAGCGACTGCACATGAATGCCACGGCACACGGTTCCCACCACGGCGAGGCGGAAATGCACGGGCATCACGAATAATGCTTGGGGCTATTTGGAGAGGGCGGCATGTTTGAGCGGATAAGGAGCATGGTGGTGAAGGAGTTCATCCAGGTCTTCAGGGACCGGAGGATGAAGGCCATAGTGTTCCTTACGCCAATTATGCAGCTTCTTCTCTTCGGCTATGCCGTGACGACAGACGTAAGGAACATATCAACGGCTTTCTACGACCTCGATATGTCGTACGAAAGCCGGGAGCTCGCCAGGCGGCTCGAGGCCTCGGGCTATTTCGACCTCAGATACGCACCCGGGTCGCCCGGCGAGCTGAGGAACCTCGTCGACAAGGGGAAGGTCTTCTGCGCGATACAGGTGAATGGAGGGCTCTCTGACGATATAAAACGGGGCCGCCCGGCGGAGGTCCAGATGATTGTGGACGGCACCGATTCGAACACCGCCAC
>JASFVA010000156.1:0-4496 GCA_050050055.1 Nitrospirota bacterium | reverse complement strand
CCCGCCCGCCTTTGTCGGCTCAGGCGGCAAATGTTAAGATATGAGCCATGAGGACAGCGTATTTCGACTGTTTCTCGGGCATTAGCGGCGACATGTGCCTGGGCGCCCTCGTAAGCGCCGGCGTGCCCCTGGGGAGTCTGAAAAAGGAGCTCGAAAAGGCGCGTATATCGGGCTACGCCCTGGCCTCGAGGAAAGCCCGGAGGGCCGGCGTGGAGGCCCTCAAGGTGGAGGTGGAACTCACCGGGGAAAAGGAAAAATGTCGGAAATACAAAGATATAGCTAAAATCATCAGGGAGTCCCGGCTTTCCCCCTCCGTAAAGAAAAGGGGCCTCCACATCTTCAGGCGGCTCTTCGAGGCCGAGGCCCTGGTGCACGGGGAGCCATACACGAAGGTGCACCTCCACGAGCTCGGGGCGGTGGACGCCCTGGTGGACGTGCTGGGCACGCTCGTATGCCTGGAGGCCCTCGGCATAGAGAGGGTCGTCGCCTCGCCCCTGAACCTGGGCAGCGGCACCGTGGCGACCTCCCACGGCGAGCTGCCCGTTCCAGCCCCCGCCACCCTGAGGCTCCTCGAGGGGGCGCCGGCCTATTCGTCGGGCCACCCCTACGAGCTTACGACCCCCACCGGGGCGGCGATAATAACGGGCGTCGCCTCGGCCTACGGCGATATGCCGCTCATGAGGCTCGAAAAGGCGGGCATCGGCGCCGGGGGCCGCAACGTAAGGGGCAGGCCCAACGTGCTCCGGGTCCTGATAGGCGAGGCCCTGGCCTCGGAGGAGGAGGTCTCGGTCGTGGAGACCAACATAGACGACATGGACCCCCGGCTCTACGAAGTCGTGATGGACAAGCTCTTCAAGGCCGGGGCCCTCGACGTCTTCCTCACGAACATCCTGATGAAAAAGGGGCGGCCGGGCGTGAAGCTCACGGTCCTCTGCGACGAGCGAAGAAGGCCTCGGCTTTCGGAGATAGTCCTCCGGGAGACCACCACCCTCGGCGTAAGGCACTCGAGGGCCGGGCGGACCGTGCTCGAGAGGAAGACCGGGAAGGTCGAGACGAGGTTCGGCCCCGTGAGGGTGAAAGTGGCAAGCGTGGACGGCACGGTCAAGGCGATGCCCGAATACGAAGACCTGAGACGGGCGGCGAAGCGGCACGGCGTTCCAATCTCCGAGGTGGCGGCAGAGGCCGCGAGAAGATTCAAGGGGTAGTTTCCCTGTAGGCTCCCGGGGTGGGCCGCGAGAGGCCGGCGAAACGGGCGGGGGCGCGCGTCGTGCCGTTTGCCTCCCCTTCCGCTCATCCTTTAAAATATAGCCCTGTCGCGAAACCTCGGGACGGAATCCCCCGCGGGGAGAGGAAGGCATAATTATGAAAAAGGCGGTCTTGGTTTTGATTACGCTTGTCCTGGCGGCGGCCCCGGCGGCGATGGCACAGAGGGCTCCCCAGCAGGAGATGTTCCCGGAGATAAGCACCGCCGAGGTCAAGGAGATGGTGGACGGGGGCGAGAACTTTTTCCTCGTGGACGCAAGGACGGCTGAGGAGTACGCCCAGGGCCACATTCCCGGCGCTGTGAACATCCCGCCCGGGAAGTTCCGGTTCATCGCGGGCCTCCTACCGAAGAACAAGAGCATCCCCGTGGTCTTCTATTGCCGGGGCTACGGATGAACCCTCTCCACCAACGCCGCCGTGGCGGCCAAACAAACCGGATACAGGAACCTCATGGTCTACCAGGCAGGTTACCCCGGCTGGGTGGAGAAGGGCTACCCGGTGGAAAAGGGCCTCAGATAGGGCTCAGGAGTTATTTCCCGTCTCCCGTGGCCTTCCCGCCGCTTCGCGCGGCATGACCTGCCGGGATAATCGCCCTGGAAATTTGCAAATCCCCGCGCTGTTTCATTAAAATCCAACCATGTCCATCCTGGGCGCCATAGTGGACAAGAAGCGCGAGCGCTTGGCCCTGGCCAAGTCCCGCACTCCCCTCGGCGACCTGAAGGCGCGCGCCGCCGACGCGGGCGCGCCCCGGGACTTCGCCCGGGCCGTCAGGCGCGCCGGGGGCGGCCCCATAAGGCTGATTGCCGAGATTAAGCGGGCCTCGCCCTCCAGGGGGCCCATCCGCGAGGACTACCGCCCGGCCGACATAGCCTCCGTATACGCCGCCGGGGGGGCCGACGCCATATCGGTCATCACCGAGGAGGACTTCTTCCTCGGAAGCCTCCACGACCTCGGAGAGGCCCGGGGGGCCGCTCCGCTTCCGGTCCTCCGTAAGGACTTCGTGGTGGACGAATACCAGCTCTACGAAAGCCGGGCCGCGGGGGCGGACGCGGTGCTCCTCATAGAGGACGTCCTCGAGCAGGGTCAGGCGGCGGACTACCTGGCCCTGGCCGGAGAACTCGGCATGGCCGTGCTCTTCGAGGTTCGCGACGAGCGGAGCCTCAAGACGGCCCTCGACATCGGCGCACCAATAATAGGCATTAACAACCGGGACCTCCGCACCTTCAAGATAGACCTCTCCACCACGCTGAGGCTCAAGGAGATGGCCCGCGGCGAGGGAAGGACCTGGGTTAGCGAAAGCGGCATCGAGCGGCGCTCGGACGTCCAGAGGCTCGAGGAGGCCGGCGTGGACGCCATGCTCGTGGGCACGGCCTTCATGGAGGCCTCCGACATCGCCGGGAAGCTCAGGGAGCTCCTGGGAAGGTAGCGCAGCCGGATATTATGACGCTCATTATGCGCATAGAAATACCGAAAGCTACGAAAGGCCGGAAGGGACCATGACAAGGGTCAAGATCTGCGGCATAACCAACGTCGAAGACGCGCTGGCCGCGGTCCGCTACGGTGCGGACGCCCTGGGGTTCGTCTTCTACGCAAAGAGCCCCCGCCACATAACGCCCGAGAAGGCCCGGGAGATAGTGCGCGAGCTTCCGCCTTTCGTTACCGCCGTGGGGGTCTTCGTGGACGAAAGGCCCAAGGACGTGGAGCGCCTCATCGAGTACGCGGGGCTCCACTGCGCGCAGCTCCACGGCGATGAGACGCCCGAGGACTGCCGAATCGAGCGCAAGGTCATCAAGGCCATCCGCGTGCGCGAGGGCGGGGACGTCGATAGCATCAAGGACTACCTCCAGGTCGCGTCGGCCTTTCTCCTGGACGCCTACCTCCCCGAGGTCCCGGGCGGCACGGGCAGGAAATTCAACTGGGAGCACGCGGCGAGGGCGAAGGAGTTCGGCCGGCCCGTCATCCTCGCCGGGGGCCTCACGCCCGACAACGTCGAGGAGGCCATAAAGCAGGTGGAGCCCTACGCCGTGGACGTCTCGAGCTCCGTGGAGGCCGAAAAGGGCCGGAAGGACCACGAGCGGCTCCGCCTCTTCATCCAGCGCGCCAAGGCAGCCCATCCCTGGGGACGGGAACTCGGGTAGGCGGAGGAGGAAGGCGGAGAGCTTGAGAAAGGCCCATTACGTCCTGATACCGTTTTTCTACATGCTCGTGGCCCTCTCGGGGAGGCTTTTCACGGCCAGTGGCTCCGCCCAGTGGTACCAAAATCTCGAAAAGCCCGCCTACACCCCGCCCGGAAGCATCATAGGCGGCGTGTGGACGGCCATCTACATCCTCACGGCCTTTGCCTTCATCACCTACGTAAACAGGGCGAGGGGCTCAAGAGCCCTGCCCCTGGCCGCGGCGCTATTCGTCCTCAACGGCGTGATCAACGCCTCCTGGAGCTACGTCTTCTTCGTCATGCGCTCCCCGGGCCTCGCCCTGGCGGACGCGGCCCTCCTCTGGCTCACGGTGCTTGCCCTTGCGGTCCTCGTTTGGCCCCGCTCGAAGGAGTCGAGCGTGCTCCTGGTGCCCTACCTCGCCTGGACTGCCTTCGCCACGCTCCTGAGCTACAGGATTTTCGAGCTGAATCGGTGACAGGGCCCCCGGGGGCTGATATAATCTGGCAAGGCAAGCGAGCGAAGGGAGGCGATGAAATGTCCAAAAAGGCCGCCGGCAAGAAGCCGCCCGGGCCCAGGTGGATGACCGAGTGCGACGTCATACGCTACAACCTCAGGATGCCCGACAGGATGAAGGAAAAGATAAAGAAGGAGGCCGCCGACCAGGGCATGGACATGAGCTCCTACATCTGCGGCGTCCTGGCGGGCGAGGTGGAGCGGCCGCGCAAGAAGCCCCGGAAGTGAAGCCCTCCAGGAAAACCCTGCCCCACAAGCCCGTGCGGGGGACCGCGGACGTCCCGGCGAGGCTCAGGGCCCTCGACCGCGCCGAGCTCCACGCCGTGCTCTCCACGGCGGCCGGTGGAGCGCCCTACTCCTCCCTCGTGGCCTTCGCCCTCGCCCCCGACTCAAGGGGGCTGGTCTTCGCCACCCCGAAGGCCAGCCGCAAGTACCGGAACATCCTCAAAAACGAAAACGTCTCCCTGCTCATCGACACGCGCTCCAACTCGGCCCCCGACTACCTCGGCGCCGAGGCCCTCACGGTGGAGGGCACGGCTCGGCCCGTGAGAAAGGGCAGGCGCA
>JASFVA010000155.1:0-4517 GCA_050050055.1 Nitrospirota bacterium | reverse complement strand
CCAGGACGCCATAGTAGAGGAAGCGCCGGGCAAGGTGACCGTAAATTTTGTGGGCTCCGTGGAGACGGCGTTTTCCAAGGTGGAGGTCTTCGGCCCCGACGGAGAGAAGGTCTCCGGAAAGACGGAGTTCCTCGAAAACGACACGGTCATGGAAGCGGTCCTCGAGGAGGACCTCCAGCCCGGCGTTTACAAAGTTGAATGGGTGTGCATGAGCCTCGACGGACATAGGCAGACGGGCAGCTATAAGTTTACTATAAAGTAATGCCGGTTGCCTATGTCCTGATGATATTTTTCTACTGGCTGTTTCTCTCTGCCGTGATCTTCGTAGCCGGGGCCTTCTCCGCGAGGCTCTTTGTGACCGGGCCCTCCGGGGCGGACGTCTGCCTGCCCTACGGCAGGAAGAAAT
This sequence comes from Nitrospirota bacterium, assembly GCA_050050055.1. GTDB lineage: Bacteria > Nitrospirota > Thermodesulfovibrionia > Thermodesulfovibrionales > JdFR-86 > JARRNG01. The sequence continues at coordinate 4,111 of JASFVA010000155.1, read as the reverse complement.
GCCTGGGGGATACGGCCCGCCTCATCATGTTCCTTTCCGTGCTCTTCGCCCTCCTGGTCAACGCCGCGCACCTGGTGTTTCACGCTTCCGTTATGACCGAGACGCCCCTGGGCGAGGTATTTTCGATAATTCCAATTTTTCTTGCGAAGACCAAGTACGGTCAGTTCGGAGTTATTCGGACGGGTCTCCTCGTGGCCCTGGCAGTGATATCGTTCATCGGCCTTTTCCGGGGAACCAGGGCGGCGACTTATCTCGGGGCGCTTATATCCCTCTCTGTACTGGCCACCATATGCATGGCGGGCCACAAGGGCGCCGAGGGCTACCTAAACGCACAATTTGCCCTGGACCTGCTGCACACCCTGACCATAGCCATGTGGATCGGGGGGCTTTTCTTCATCCTTCTGTGTTTCTCCTTCCTGATGAGCGAGGCCGACGTGGAGCTTTGGGGGACATTCCACGGCATGATAACCCGCTTTTCGGACCTGGCCACCTACTGCGTTGCCCTGGCCCTTGCCACCGGTGTAGGCCTCGCCCTGTTCAGCGTAAAGAGCGCGGATATCCTCGTTGAGACCCGCTATGGAATCGTGCTCATCGTAAAGACACTCCTTGCCGTATCCATCTTTTTGCTCGGCGGGGCTAACAAGTTTCTCCTGCTGCCGGCCATAGACAAGGCGGGGGAGGGACAATGGCAGAGGCTCCGCGGGCTCAGGCGCAGGCTGCACACGGTCGTGCGGGTCGAGGCATTAATCGGCCTCGCCGTTTTATTGGCGACGAGCCTGCTTACGCACCTGTCGCCAGAGGGATAGCGGGTCCTTCCTATTCCTTGACTTCCGGGATGTCGAGGACGACGGTGTCGGTCATCTCGGGGCCGGAAATGGTGAGCTTTAGCTGCCAGTTTCCGGGCTCTGAGAAATTTATGTTATCAATGAGATAGAGGCCCCGGCCTGCGTCAAACACTTTGATTCCCCCGGTCGATTCCAGGTCCTTTTCCGGCAGGTAGGGCACGATGGTTATGTCGAGGCCCGGGATGTCGGTGGCCTTGTAGTCGTGGATAATGAGCTGTGCCTTGTTGTCGCCCACCACCGGGGGAGAGGGTTTAATTACAAGCTCCGTTGTGTAATAGCCCTTGTCCGTGGCATCGAAAACGCTTCCCTTGATATGCTGGACCATCTCGGGCTCGTAGGTCTTGGCCTTCTGGGTCTGTCCTGCACAGGCTACGAAAAATACGGCAAGCGCGACCAGCAATATTCTATACGGCATGTGAACTACCTCCCTTGTGGTTTCTTATGGATTATAGCTGGATTATGGTCGATTGTCTATTACCCGAAGATTGTGTTCTTTATGGCTTCCAAAACCCTGCCGACGGGGATTTTCTCCATGCACCGGATGTCCTTACACCTCTTCTTGAGGCACGGAGAGCACTCGACGCCCGCCGTTATAACGGTGTGTCCCGGGCCGTAGGGCCCCGTAGTCGCCGGGTTGGTGGGGCCGAAGAGCGCGAACACGGGTACTCCGTGGGCTGCGGCGAGGTGCATGGGCCCGGAGTCGTTGGTCACGACGAAGCGCGCCTTCACGATTATTCCCGAAAGCTCCTTCAGCGTGGTCTTGCCGGCCAGCGAGATCGCCTTGCCCCTTGATTCGGCGGCTATTTGCCTGGCGATTCGGGAGTCGGCCTTACCGCCCACTATGACGGACTTGAGGGGCAGCCTTGAGGCAAGGCGGGCGAACTTCGTGGGAGGCCATCTCTTGGTCTTCCACCTGGCTCCCGGCGCTATAACTGCATAGTCTTCCTCGAGGGGCATCGAGTAGGGCTCCGCGGGCAGGGGGAAGGAGACCTCGGAGTCGCCGCATCCGAGAAAGGAAGAAACCCTGAGGTATCTGTCCACGGCGTGTATGTCCCTGCCTCCCTCAACCATATGCGTATAGAACAGCCTGCTGCCCTCGCGGGCCTCCTTGAACCCCACCCTCATAGCCGAACCGGTGGCACTCGTCAGGAGCCCGCTTCGCAGAAGCCCCTGGAGGTCCACCACGAGGTCGTAGTTTTCTCTTTTTAAGTCTTTGTAAAGAGTGCGGAGTTCCTTGATGGTCTTCCCTGCGGCGGAGATCTTTTTCCACTGGTCCTTGTTTATCACCCAGACCTTGTCGAGCATGGGGTGTCCCACCAGGAGGTCGTCGAAGCCCCTGGCCACGACCCAGTGTATCCGGGCGCCGGGAAAGCAATTCCTGATGGAATTCAGGAAGGGAAGGCTGTGTACTATGTCTCCCAGCGAGCTGGGCTTTACGACGAGTATTTTTGTGAACGGCTTTTTCGCCATCTACGGCTAATTGGCTCTGCGGGTCTTGAAAATGTTGTCGAGCCAGAGGAGGTTGAAGATGTAGGATTCGTCCTTGACGAAATCCCTCATGGTGCCCTCGGGTTTCTTTCTGCCGTACCTCTTGAAATTCTGGTCGACGAACTCGAGAAGCCTGTCCTTAGCCCCCTGTGTGAAAGGATACACGCATCTTGACATAATGCGCTCCCCGCCGGCCTCCACAAACCTCGCGGCAAAGATATCGCCGGGATTAAGCGCGCTCAACGCGTCGCTCTTGGTGGGGAACTTTTCGTCCAGGAGGATGTCCTTCAGGGTCACCTCGCCGTCGGTGGACACGACCTCGTACAGGCTGACAAAAGAGTCCCTCATCGCCTCGAGGGCCTTTATGTCTTCGTCCGGGAGCTCGTCGCCGGCTCCGACATACAGGTCTATGATGGAGTCGCCGTCCTTGTTCCTGTAGTCACAGACGAACCAGTCCTCGAAGTTAATGAAGGCGAGGGTAAGAGCGGTCCCTCCCAACATTTCCTGGGGGTCGTCTTCCTCCCAGAAATATTCGTAGGCCTGCTCTATCATGCTGGCGTGGTTTGCCCTTGCGTAGTCTATTACCGACTGGAAAAGCCCGCCCCGTATATCCTTGTCCATGCGCCTCCTCGAGAGTTGAATGTCCGTTATTCTAACGCGTCGCTCAGCCATAAATAAAGCCGGCCCGTTACGCCCGCGGAAAAATGTCGTGGATTTCTGAGCCCTCGGGCAGGGACCGACCAGTACCCCAGGGGTCCCGGTGTCTCAAGTTTGACAAAAACCTAATAATTAAGGTATCTTAAAAGATATGATAATACATCGCGGGGTGGAGCAGTCTGGTAGCTCGTCGGGCTCATAACCCGAAGGTCGGAGGTTCAAATCCTCCCCCCGCTACCAAGGCCTTGATTAGATGCTAATTGTATTTATCCTGACAGCTTTCTTTGTGTTTATCCCTTCCGCGGCATTGGCCTGGGGGCCTCTCACCCATGCATATCTCGGCACGGAGATTTTCTACGTAGCCTCACTTCTGCCGGTCGGGGTGGCCGAACTCCTGAGGCGATACCGGCAGGATTACCTCTACGGCAACCTGATGGCCGACATTGTGCTTGCCAAGAAGTACCAGCCCGCGGCAAAGAGCTCCCACAGCTGGGATTTCGCGGCCGGTCTCATGGAGGAGGCTGGCACGGATTCCGAGAGGGCCTTCTGCCTCGGCTATATGAGCCATCTTGCGGCCGACACGGTGGCCCACGGAAGGTTCACCGCGGGCATGAAGAACCTCGAACACACTTTTCTGGAGATGGGGGCGGACAGCCTAATAGACAAGGCATGCTGGAGCGAGGCCATCGACATAGACAAGAAGGTTCAAACCAGAAACGACGCCCTCCTCGAGAAGTGCCTGGATGTCGTGATCTTTTCGTTCAAGACGAACAAGAAGTTTTTCATGGGCGCCCTGGCCCTCCAGTGCTTCAACACCACCGGAATTTCGGGTTTTTTCTCGAACGACGCCGACCTCACCAGGAAGCGCAAGCTTATAGAGGGCCTCCACGAGAAGTCTCTCGACAGGATTCTGGACGTCCTTTCTAACGGCACCCGCTCCACGGTGCTGAAGAAGAGCCCGATTGCCGACCTCAAGCGGGGACGGCTCTTCAATGCCCTGCTGCGCTAACCGCCCTGGCCCGCATGGGTGATCTGCTCGGGCGAGAAGGGGCCGTAAGCGTCGGGGAAGCTCTAAGGCTCCTCTTCGAAAACCTCACCATTGGCGATATCCCGGAGTTGGA
>JASFVA010000154.1:0-4539 GCA_050050055.1 Nitrospirota bacterium | reverse complement strand
CCCTCGATGTCTATGGAGGTGTATATTCCGAAGTCGATGACGTTTCCGGCGATGGCGAGCCGGGAGGCCGTCAGGAGCGGGTCCCCGCTTCGGGAGACCTTTTCCCTGAGCGAATCGCAGAGGGCCAGGGCCTTTCCGTTATAGCGGGTTTTCACCTCCCGGAAGGGGTCGCGGCCCATGAGGCGCCTGAGGGCGCGGTGCATCCTGGTGGTGGCGTGGGCCGGGGACTTCGCCAGGTCGGCCTCCTGGATTTCCTTCATGGCCTCCTCGGCCATGCGGGCCCCCTCGCCGCCGTTTATCCCGCCCAGGTCCAGGGCGATGCGGCACTGCCTCCTGAAGCAGGGGAAGCACTCGGGGTGCACCCGCATCCGTTTTCCGGAAAGGAAGGGCATGGCCTTTTATCTTATCATTTCTTTTCGAGGAGGCGCGCCCGGAGCAGGTAACCCGCTCCCCATATGGCCAGGCCTGCGGCGATGAAGAGGAGCCAGCCGTACCAGGGCATGGTGGCCATCCTGGAGCCCATGACCACCATGAGCACGGTTATGGGGAGTATGCCCAGGGCCGTTGCCCAGGTGAAGGTCCACCACGACACCCTGGTAAGCCCCGCGGCGTAGTTTATGAGGTTGAAGGAGATGACGGGGATGAAGCGCATGACGAAGACGGCGCCGCCCCCGTGGAGCTCAGACCACTTTTCGACCTTGAGGGCGTTTTTCTTCTCCAGCATCCTGTGGACGAAGCCCCGGCCGAGCTTCCTCGAAAGGCCGAAGGCGAGGTAGGCCCCCAGCATCGCCCCGCTCCAGGTTATCACGGTGCCCCAGAAGGCGCCGTAGACCATCCCGTTGGCTACGGCTATGAACTCCGCCGGGAAGGGCACGAAGGAATGGAGCACCATGAGCCCTATGGAGACCGCCACGCCCCAGGGCCCGGCCTCCTTTATGTAGCGCTCTATCTCGGCCATCGAGAAATGCGGCCAGGCGGCGCACCACTGGGCCCCGGCCAGAAGGCCGCACAGAAGCTGGCTGAGGGCCACATAGGCCGCCGCAAGCACGAGCGCGGCCGCCGCGGCGATGAGGGCGTAGCGCCTGATCCCTTCTACGCTCATGATGGATTAATTCTATCAGAGGCGGGCGGCATTCACAGGGGGTGGACGAACTCGCCCCCGTCCCACATCTCGAGGAATATCCCGACGACCTCGGGGTCGAGCTCCTTGCCGGAGACGGAGGAGAGGTATTCGCTCACCCTCCCGGGCTCCCAGGCGGGGCGGTACGGGCGGTCCGAAAGCAGGGCGTCCCAGACGTCCACGACGGCGAATATCCTGGCCTCCAGGGGGATCTCCTCGCCCTTTAGCCCCCGGGGGTATCCCGAGCCGTCCCACCTTTCGTGGTGGCAATAGGGGATGGTGAGCGCACGCTTGAGGTAGGGGATGGGCGCGAGAAGCTCGTGGGCCATTTCGGGATGCCTCTTCATCCTCTTCCACTCGGCTTCGTCGAGCTTCCCGGGCTTGAACAGTATGGAGTCGGGCACCCCGAGCTTGCCTATGTCGTGGAGCAGGGCGCCCCTCCTGATGTGGACCAGGTCTTCCTCGCTCATCCCCATCCTCAGGGCGATTTTCACCGTGATGTCGGTGACCCTCTTCGAGTGGCCCTCGGTCTCCTGGTCCCGGTAGTCCAGGGCCCGCGACCAGCCCTCGATGGTGGCGTCGTAGGCCGTGGCCAGCTCGTCGCGGGAGTGCTGGAGCTCGCCGAACATCGCGGAGTTGTCTATGGCTATGGCGGCCTGCCCGGCCAGGGTCTCGAGAAAGCCCAGCCACTCCGCGTCGGGCTCGAGGGTCGAGCGGCTGAATATGTTAAGAGTGCCCTTGACCTGGCCCCTGGCGATGAGGGGGAGGGAGGCATAGGAGACGAAGCCCTCCTTTTCGATCATGGCGGCGCAGGAGCCCTCTCCCCCTTCCTTGCCGGCGTCGCCCACCAGCACCGTCCTCCGTTCCAGGGCCGCCTGGCCCGGGAAGCCCTCGCCGAGGCGGACCCTGCAGCTCCTGGCGGAATCGCTCCCCAGGCCGCGGCCCGCCGAGTACTCCAGCTCCATGGTGTGGTGGTTCAGGAGCATCACCGCCGCCGCGTCCACGCCCAGCTGGGAGACGACCTGCGCAAGGAGGATGTCCAGCGTGATCTTGAGGTCGAGGCTTCCGCTTATGGCGAGGTCTATGGTCCTAAGGGAGTTCAGCCGCCGGAGCTGGAGCCCCAGCCGCCTGCCGGCCTCCTTCCGCTCCGTGACGTCCTCGGCCAGGCCGCAGACGAAACGGGGTTTTCCGTCGGGCGTGGAGATGGGAAACTTGAAGACGTCCCAGAAACGCTCTTTCCCGTTCGAGGGGATTGCCAGCTCGTACCTCGCGGGCCTGCCGCTTGCGATTACGGCCCTGTCCTCCCCGGTCATCCTCCGGGCGATGTCCGGCGGGAAGAGGTCCTCGTTTCGTTTGCCTGCGACTTCCTCGCGCCCTACCGAGAAGGCCTCCTCGAACTTCCTGTTCACGTACAGGTATCTCGTCTCGGGGTCCTTTATGAAGGCCACCAGGGGCGAGTTGTCCATGAAGAGGTGGAAGCGCTCCTCGCTCTCCCTGAGCTTTTCCCCCGCCCTCACGCGGTCGGTGACGTCGGTCATGAAGCCCTCGATGGCGAGGACTTCCCCCTCCGGGGAGAAGACGCCGGAGCCCTTCTCCCAGACCCATTTAAGCTCGCCCTGCCTCGTCGTAATCTTGTAGGAGATGGTGAAGGGCCTCTCCTCCCCGAGGGCGGCCTGGACGTCCTCCCACACCCGCCCGCGGTCCTCAGGCACGATAAGCGCGCCGTAGGCCACGGCCCTGCTTTCCACGAGCTCCTCGGGGCGGTAGCCCGTGAGCTCCAGGCACCCCTCGCTCACGAACTTCATGGTCCAGTCCCGGTCGTTCAGGCAGTGGTAGGCCATCCCAGGCAGGTTGCTCATGAGGGCGTAGAGGCTCCTCCTGCTCTCCCTGAGCTCCTCCTCGGCCCTCAGCCGCTCGGTCACGTCGCGGAAGATGCCCAGCAGGAGGCGCTTTCCGCCCACGCTCACCTGGCTGGCGCTTATCTCCACGGGCACGCGGGCGCCGTCCTTCCTGAGGACGGCGTGGACCTCCAGTGCCCTCCCGCGCTGGGCGTGCTCGGAGAACATGACCCGTGCGTCCCGGGCCTCCCCCTGGGGGTGGAGCTCCGACTGGTGGAGCCCTGTTATCTCCTCCCTGGGCCTGCCCAGGAGCTCCGAGGCCGCGGCGTTGCAGTCCACTATTAGGCCGGTCTCGGAATCCGCCGCGAGGATGGCGTCGTTTGCGCTCTCCATGAGCGAGCGGTACATCTCCTCGCTCTCCCTGAGCCGCCTCTCGGCCTCCTCGCGCTTGGTAACGTCGCGCACCGAGCTGAGGTTGAGCCTCCTTCCGCCTATCTCCACCATCGACGCGCTCACCTCCACGGGCACCAGGGTGCCGTCCTTCCTCAGGTGGTGGATGCCCGAGATGCCGGAGAGCGAGCCCCTCTCGGCTACGGCCGCGAACCTCTCGGGAAGCGCCTCCCTCTCCGCGGGGGGATGGAGCGCCTCCACGGTCATGTCCTTGAGCTCCTCCCGGGAATAGCCGTCCAGCTCGGCCGCCTTGAGGTTGCAGTCCACGAGGCGCCGGGTTTCGGGGTCTATCAGGTAAACGGCGTCGTTTGAGCTTTCAAAGAGCGTCCGGTAGTTCCTCCTTGCCCTTTCGGCCTCCTCCCTGCTGCGCATCAGGTAGACGAGCACCACGCTTATGGCCACGACGAAGGAAAGGAGCGCCCCGACGGCGTAGCCCCAGGGGGCGAACCAGTCCACGGGCCTCAGGAAGGGGTAGTCCGCCTTGTGGATGCCCCAGGCGATGAAGGCCACCCCGGGCACGGCCATGGCCTTCCCTTCGAGCACCCCCCGGTTCTGGAGGAAGACGGCGCCGGTCCAGACGTAGACCGCCGCCATGAACAGGAACGTGGGGAGCGACAGCGCCATGAACGGCGCGCCCAGGGCAAGGGCGGCCCCTATCCAGAGGGCAAGCGACGCGAAGGCGTAGGCGAGCCACCGAGGCGCGGTCCTGCCGAGGAACATGAAGGAGCCCCACTGGAGGAGCACGGCGCTCAAGAGGGCCGAAAACTGGTTGCCGAACACGAGGGCAGGCGACTCGCCCGCGGAGATCACGAAAAACTGGAACACGAAACGCAGGCAATAGACCGACCAGCTCAGGGCCCATATCTTCAGGAACCTCTCCCTGTACTGGAAGTATAAAAACCAGTAGGCGAAGGCCAGTATGGCCGACCCTACGGTAGAAGAAGCCACTGCCGGGAATAGCCAGTCCATGAATTCTCTATTATACTAAATACTAAACACGGCATCAGCCCTGAATCCATAGTATCTAAGATCCATGGTATCTAAGTGGTTCGCCCGCGCGCGCGGGGCGCGGAGCGGAGTTATGACCCCCGTCATGGCCCCCGCCCGCCCGGGGGAGATAAAATAATGGTA
>JASFVA010000153.1:0-4558 GCA_050050055.1 Nitrospirota bacterium | reverse complement strand
CCGTCCACGCCCTCGGCCAGGCCCACGAAGGCCCCGAATTCGGTAATGCCCCTGACGGTGCCGGATATTGTCTGCCCGGGCCTGTACCGCTCGGCCACGAGTTCCCAAGGGCTCGGCTTAAGCTGCTTCAGGCTGAGCGAAAGCTTTCTCTCGTTGCAATCGGAATGGAGCACCACGGCCTCGACCTCGTCCCCCTCCTGCACGTACTTGGAGGGGTGCTTCGGCCTGGGCGACCACTCTATCTCCGAGATGTGCACCAGCCCCTCCAGGGCCTCCTCCACCTCGACGAAAGCGCCGTAGTCGGCTATGCTCACCACCCTGCCGTTCACCCTAGTTCCAGTGGGATATTTCTCTTCCACCGTGCTCCAAGGGTCGGGCCTCTTCTGCTTGTAGCCCAGGGTTACCTTCTCGTTATCCCTGTCGAAGCTGAGCACCATTACCTCGATATCATCACCTATGGAAAAGTGCGCGGACGGATGAGATATGCGTCCCCAGGAAATGTCGGAAATATGAAGGAGGCCGTCGACGCCCCCGAGGTCCACGAAGACGCCGTAGTCGGTTATATTCTTGACGTTGCCCGGCATGAGGGTGCCCTCCTGGAGCTTTTCGAGGGTCTCGGCCCTCAAGGACTCCCTCAGCTCCTCAAGGTACTGGCGCCTCGAGACGATGATGTTGGAGCGCCTGCTGTTGACCTTGAGGATCTTGAATTTCATGAGCCTGCCTATAAGGGGGTCTATGTCCCTCACGGGCCTGATGTCTATGTGGGACGCCGGCAGAAAGGCTTTGAGCCCGGAAATCTCCACGAAAGCCCCTCCCTTGGTCTTTTCCCTGAGGACACCTTCCACGGGCTCGTCCGCCTTCATCATCTCTTCCAGGCTGGCCCATGCCTTTATCCTCGAAGCCCGCTCCCTCGAGAGGACTACCATCCCCTCGGAGTCCCCGGTGGAAACGACGAAGACCTCGATGTCGTCGCCCTCCTTGATAGCTTCGAGCTCTTCGCTGGAAAACTCGGCGCCGTTTATTATGCCTTCGGATTTAAACCCGACGTCGACTATCACACCGTCGGGTTTCACCGAAACCACCTTCCCTGTCAGTATCGAGCCCGCCTCGATACCCTGGAAAGTCTCGGCGTAGAGTCTTTCTAGCTCTTCGTTCTTAAGATCCATCAATTGCCCTTCCTCCTGTATATTTTTTAATCGTTCTTTCCACTTCATCTATAAGCCAATCCGGGGTCGATGCCCCGGCTGAAATGGCTACGGTCTCGGCTCCCTCGAACCATTTTTTTCTGAGTTCGTTCGCCGTCTCGACGTGGTATGTGGGGACGTTCAAGGACCTGCAGAGGTTTGCCAGCTGGGTTGTGTTTGCGCTGTTTCTTCCCCCTACTATAACCATTACGCCGACCTTCTCCGCAAGCTCCCCCGTCTCCCTCAACCTGTTCGTGGTGGAGCTGCAAATAGTATTGTATACCTTGAGCTCACGCGTTTGCTCTAAAATAGCGCCGAGAAGGTCTCTAAGAGATTCTACGTGCTTGGTCGTCTGGACGACCACGCCCACCTTCTTCTTGAGAGGCGGCAGTTCGGTGCTGTCCTTGACGACTACGCTTCCCCTTCCGGCGTAACTCAAGAGGCCCCGGACCTCCGGGTGCTCCCTGTCGCCGAGAATAACCACTTGATATCCTTCTTCTTGTAGCAGTTTAGCATAATATTGCGCTTTTTTTACATAGGGGCACGTTGCGTCTATTATTTCATATCCAGCGGCGGTCAGCTTCTCCTGGACCTCCTTGGTAATGCCGTGGGTCCTCACGATGACGGTCCCGACCTTCCTCTTTCTGAGGTCGCCGACCCGCTCCACGGGCCTCACCCCCAGGGCCCTCAGCTGCTCTATCACCTGAGGGTTGTGAATAATGGGTCCCAGGGTGTAGACCCCGCCCCCGCCGTTTTTCTCGGCGGCGACCTTCTGGGCGATGTCTATAGCCCTCCTTACGCCAAAGCAGAAGCCGGCGTCTTTTGCCTTGTAAATCTTCATACCCTCAGCTTTTCTCCCTTCGCGGAACCGAGAACCACTTTCATGACCTCCTCGAGCGTCATGTTGGACGTGTCTATGTAGACTGCATCGTCCGCCACCCTCAGGGGAGCGAGGTCCCGCGAGGAATCCCGCTCGTCCCTCTCGACGACGTCCTTCTCGGCGTCCTCCATCGTGGCCAAAACGCCGTTTTGCCTGAGCTGGAGGTATCTCCGCTGGGCGCGGGCTTCGACGCTGGCGTCGAGGTAGAACTTTCGCCAGGCCTCGGGGAAGACCACCGTGGTCATGTCCCTGCCCTCGGCCACCAGGTCGGCCTCTTGCGCAGCCCTGCGCTGCACAGGCAGGAGATAGTCCCTCACGGGCTTGCGGGCCGAGAACACGGAAGAAAGGTGACCCGCCTCGGTGGTGCGAATCTCCGAGGAGACGTCTCGACCGTTCAGGAATACCCTGCCGTCCCTGAAGCGCACCTCGAGGTTTTTCAGACGCTCGGATATCTCATGTTCCGGATCGTCCGGGGATGTGCCAAGGCTGTTCAGCCCAAGGGCAACAGCCCTGTAAAGCGCTCCCGTGTCCAGGTAATCCATGCCCATCATCTCGGCAAGCATCCTTGCAACGGTGCTCTTGCCGGCCCCTGACGGTCCGTCTATTGCTATCACTTTGCCCATTAAGACGTAACTCCTTTTAGAATAACATAAAATCCCGGAAAAGATACATCCGCCGCCTCCGAGCCCTCTATGAAGGTGCTTCCGTCGGCGGTAAGGGCGAGCACTGAGAAGGCCATCGCCACCCTGTGGTCGCCCCCGCTGTGGATCTCCGCGCCCCGGAGCCTCTCGGAACCATTTATGCTTAGGCCGTCGGGGAACTCCTCCACCTCCGAGCCCATGGCCCTGAGCCCCGCGGCCATGGCCGAAATCCTGTCCGACTCCTTGACCCTCAGCTCTCCGGCTCCCCTGATGTTCGTAACCCCCTCCGCCCTGGCAGCCAAGGCGCACAGGACCGGGAATTCGTCCACCATCGAGGGAATCTCGTCCCTGCCCACGTCTATCCCCTTGAGCCCTGAATGGCGGCAGACCACGTCGCCCACGGGCTCCCCGGATATCTCCCGCTCGTTCTCGATCTCGAACTCCGCGCCCATCCTCCGGAAAACCGACAGCAGCCCCGTGCGGAGGGGATTGAGCCCCACGTGCTTCAAGCGGACCTCCGAGCCCTTGACGAGCATGGCGGCGCCCATGAGGAAGGCCGCGGAAGAGAAGTCCCCGGGCACCTCAACATCAGCCGCCCTCGGTCTGCTCCCGCCCTCGACCTTCATGCTTGCCCCTTCTACCTCCACGCCCACGCCGAATATGGGGAGCATCCGCTCGGTATGGTCCCTTGCCCTGCCGGGCTCTGTCACCACTGTCGCGCCTTCGGCATACAGGCCGGCCAGGAGGATGCACGACTTGACCTGGGCGCTGGCCACGGGCATCTCGTAGCTTATGGCCTTGAGGTTTCCTCCCCTGATTGCCATGGGGGGGAATTTATCGTCCTCTCTCGCCCTAATTTCGGCTCCCATCGTCCTCAGGGGAATGATTACCCTGCCCATGGGCCTTCCCCTGAGAGATTCATCTCCCGTCAGCACGGAAAAGAACGGGTTTCCGGCCAGCACGCCCGAAAGGAGCCTCATGGTGGTGCCCGAATTTCCGCAATCTATGACTCCCAGGGGCTCCCTGAGCCCGTCCAGCCCTTTTCCTCTTACCGTGATGTCATCGCCCGAGTCGTCTATATCCACGCCCAGGGCCCTCATGGCGTTCAACGTGCTTAAAGTGTCTCCGGCGCGGAGAAAATTACTCACCCTGCTCTCGCCGTCGGCCAGCGAGGCAATGATTATGGCCCTGTGCGAGATGGACTTGTCCGCAGGCGGGACGATATCGCCCCTGAGCGGACCGGACTTCCGGAGCTCAGTCCTCAAGGCCCCTCCTCCGCTCGCTTGCCCTCCTGAAGGCGGCCTCGAGGCCGTCGAGGTCGCCCTCCTTTAGGAGCGCGCTCAGAGCCTCTATGTTATTCTTGAATACATCTAAATATTTCAATAGGTTGTCGCGGTTAAAGGCGCAGATGTCGCGCCATATGGCCGGGGGGCTCGCAGCTATCCTCGTCGTGTCCCTGAAGCCGTTTCCGGCGTAGTCCAGGCTTCCGGGGTCGATGTCGGCCACCGTGTTCACGAGGGCGTAGGCAGCCACATGGGGCAGATGGCTGACCAGGCCGAAGACCGCGTCGTGCGTCCGGGGTTCCATAACCTCTACCCTGGAGCCGATCGCCCCCCAAAGCCCGGAGACCCTGTCGAAGGCTTTCGGGTCGGTCCGTTCGGTCCGGCAGATTATGCAGAGCCTTCCCTCGAAGAGGTGCCCGCTTGCGGCGTCGATGCCGGAGCTCTCCGAGCCCGCGATGGGGTGGCAGGCGACGAAATTCGCCCCCTGGGGGGTCAATTTTTCAATGTCCTGCACCAGGGAGCCCTTGACGCTGCCCACGTCTATAGCTATAGCGCCCTCTTTAAGAGAAC
>JASFVA010000152.1:0-4572 GCA_050050055.1 Nitrospirota bacterium | reverse complement strand
GCGGAAAGCCTAAGGGGCATCGGGGACGTCGACCTGGTCGTAGTGCCCGGAGCCGCCTTCGACGAAAAGGGCAACAGGCTCGGCTACGGAAAGGGTTATTACGACAAGCTCCTTTCGTCGGAGGACGCCCGCCCTTCCCTGGTCGCCCTCGCCTACGAGGAGCAGATGGTCGAGGCGATACCGGCCGAAGCCCACGACATAGGCATTGACACCATATTAACCGACAGGCGCGTCATCCAGTGCGGGGGAAACGTAAATGGACAAAAAGAAGATTGAGCAGGGCGTAAGGCTCCTGCTCGAGGGCATCGGGGAGGACCCCGGGAGGCCCGGCCTCAAGGATACCCCGAAGCGCGTGGCCAGGATGTACGAGGAGATATTCGCCGGCCTCAAGGGCGAGCCGGAGAAGCTCCTCAAGACCATCGAGGGCGAGACCCACGACGAGATGGTCCTCATAAAGGACATCCCCTTCTACTCGGTCTGCGAACACCACCTTCTCCCCTTCATCGGAAAGGCCCACATTGCCTACATCCCCACGGGAAACATCGTGGGCCTCAGCGAGCTGGCAAAGGTGCTCGAGCACCTCGCCAAGAGGCCCCAGGTGCAGGAGCGGCTTACCTCGCAGCTTGCCGACATGATAATGGAGAGGCTGAAACCGAAGGGTTCGATGGTTATAATAGACGCTGAGCATCTTTGCATGAGCATGCGGGGGATCAAAAAGCCCGGCGCGAGGACCGTGACCTCGGCCGTGCGCGGCACGTTCAGGACGAAGGCATCCACGCGGGAGGAGATGCTGGAACTCATAAAGAAAAAGGATTGAACGGAGGACTAATCTGATGGCAGCTCAGTTGATCGACGGCAAGAAAGTTGCGGCGGACATCAAGGAAAAGCTCAAGGTGGAGATCGAGGCCCTCAAGTCCAAGGGCGTGGTGCCCGGCCTGGCCGTGGTGCTCGTGGGGGAAAACCCCGCCTCTAAAAAGTACGTGGCCAACAAGGAGAAGACCTGCGAGTCCCTGGGGATAAAGAGCATGGGCCACAAGCTCGCCGACACCACCTCGCAGGACGAGCTCGAGAGGCTCGTGGACGAGCTCAACAACGACCCCAAGGTGCACGGCATACTCGTGCAGCTTCCGCTACCCAAGCACCTGAACGAAAAGGAGATAATGCACCGGATCTCGCCCGACAAGGACGTGGACGGCTTCGGCCCCGACGCCCTGGGAAGGCTCATGCTCGACGAGCCGGGGTTCGTGGCCTGCACGCCCCACGGGGCGATGAAGATGCTCGACGCCTACGGAATCGACCCCAAGGGGAAGAAGGCCGTCATAGTGGGCAGGAGCATAATAGTCGGCAAGCCACTGGCGCTCCTCCTCCTCAGGAGGCACGCCACCGTGACGATTTGCCACTCCAGGACGGCCGACCTGAAGGAGGAATGCCTTGACGCCGACATCCTGTGCGCCGCCGTGGGCAAGGCCAAGATGATCACCGGCGACATGGTCAAGGAGGGCGCCGCGGTCATAGACATAGGCATAAACGTCACCCCCGAGGGCAAGCTCGTGGGGGACGTGGCCTTCGACGAAGCCAAGGAGAGGGCGTCGTACATCACCCCCGTGCCCGGCGGCGCCGGCCCCATGACCATAGCGATGCTCATGTACAACACCGTGCTCGCCGCCAAGATGGCCGCGGGCCTGGGGACCGAAATCTCGACATAAAGGAGCTCGAAGCATGATAATCACCGAAAAGAAAAATGTCCAGGAGCTCCTGGACAACGTAAAGGACTATAAGAAGTTCTTCCTGCTGGGGTGCTCCGAGTGCGCCACCCTCTGCGGGACCGGGGGACAGCCCGAGCTCGGCGCCATGAAGGAGCTCCTGGAATCGGAGGGCAAGGAGGTCAAGGGGACCTTCGTGGCCAAGACCGGCTGCCAGGTGCTCGGAACTAAGGTCGAGCTCAAGGGCTTCAAGGAGGACCTCTCGGACGTGGACTGCATCATAGTCATGTCCTGCGGCGCCGGCACGCAGAGCATGGTGGAAGTTTTCCCGGACAAGGCGGTCTATCCCTCGAACAACAGCCTGTTCCTCGGAAACATGACGAGGCTTCAGATGTTCGACGAGCGCTGCTCGCTCTGCGGCGAGTGCATCCTGGACAAGACGGGGGGCATCTGCCCCATCACCGCATGCCCGAAGGGAATCCTCAACGGCCCGTGCGGGGGCACGAGCGACGGAAGCTGCGAGGTGAGCCCGGACATCAAGTGCGCGTGGGTTAGGATATACGACAGGATGAAAAACATAGACAGGCTCGACACCTTCAAGAAAGACGTGATCGAGGCGAAGGACTGGTCCAAGGCCCAGAAGCCGCGGGCCCTCACGGCAAGAGAGGAGAAAAAGAAAAAGTGAGTTTCAAAGAGGCGCTGGAATCAGGAAAGTTCGTGGTAACGGCCGAGGCCGGCCCGCCGAAAGGCACCGACATAAGAGAGATGCGCCACCACATGCAGCTTCTGAGGGGCAAGGTGGACGCGGTTAACGTAACGGACAACCAGTCGGCGGTGATGCGCATATCGTCCACCGCCGTTTGCATGGTCGCCATGCAGGAGGGGCTCGAGCCGATACTCCAGATGACGTGCCGCGACCGCAACAGGATTGGGCTCCAGAGCGACCTGCTGGGAGCGAGCATACTGGGCATAAAGAACGTGCTGTGCATGACGGGCGACCATGTGAGCGCCGGGGACCACAAGAGCGCGAAGCCCGTCTACGACCTCGAGAGCGTGCAGCTCCTCAAGGTCGTAGACGGCCTCAACAACGGCAGGGACATGATGGGAAACGAGCTTCTCGGCCCGACCGACTTCCTCCAGGGGGCGGTGGTAACCCCCGAGGCAAACCCCATCGAGCCTCAGCTAATGAAATTCGACAAGAAGGTGGCCGCCGGAGCCAGGTTCTTCCAGACCCAGGCCGTGTACGACATGGAGAAGTTCAAGGAGTTCATGGTCCACGCGCGCCGGCATCCGGCGAAAATACTCGCGGGTTTCGTCGTGCTCAAGAGCGCGGGCATGGCCAAGTTCCTCAACAACTACGTCCCGGGCATCCGGGTCCCCGATGAGCTTATCGAGGAGCTCAAGGCCGCGGGCAAGGAAAAGGCCCTGGACGCCGGCATTGACATATGCGCCAGGCACATCCGCCAGCTCAAGGAAGAGGGCACCTGCGACGGCGTGCACATCATGGCCATCGGCATGGAAGACAAGGTCCCCGAAATAATGGAGCGGGCCGGACTGCTATAGCTCCCTCGAAGGTAATCCATCAGCCGGCCGAGGGGAATGCGCCTTTTAGCATCGTCTTAAGGGGCGCATTTTCATTTCGATGAAAGAAAATATCCTCATAAGGGGAGTGAACTGGGTGGGCGACGCCGTCATGAGCATGCCCGCCATCAGGGCCATAAGAAAGGCCTATCCCGGAGCCCGCATATCGCTCCTCGTAAAGCCATGGGTCGCGCCTCTTTTCGATAAGTCTCCGGACATCGACGACGTGGTCCTCTACGGCGAGCAATTCGAGGGCCTCGCCGGCAGGTTGAGGCTCGCCTGGGCTCTCCGGCGCAAGCGGTTCGACAGGGCCATACTCCTTCAGAACGCCTTCGATGCCGCCCTTATAGCCTATCTCGCCCGAATACCCGAAAGGGTGGGCTTCGGCAGGGATTTCAGGAGCTTTCTGCTTACGAAACCCGTCGAGTTCGGCGGCGAGGACCGCCGCATGCACCACATAGACTACTACCTGGAACTTCTCAAGAGGGCCGGGATCGAGGCCCCCCATTCCGACCCCTGGATACATCTTTCGCTGGAGGAAAGGCTCCAGGCCAGGGAAAAGCTCAAAGGCCTGAGGCGGCCCGTTGTGGGCATCAACCCGGGGGCGCAGTTCGGTCCCGCGAAGCAGTGGATGCCCGAGAGGTTCGCATCCCTGACAACAAAGATAGTGGAGGACCTCGGCGGAAGCGCCGTAGTCTTCGGCGGGCACGGCGAGGCCGCCTTGGCCGACAGCATCCTGGGCGCCTCGTCCGTGGATTCCGCCCGGGCTGTATCCATGGCTGGCAAGACCACGCTCAGGGAGCTGGTGGGCCTCGTCTCGGAATGCGACGCCCTGGTGACCACCGACTCCGGCCCCATGCATATCGGCTACGCCACGGGGACCCCCCTTGTGGCAATATTCGGCTCCACATCTCCGGCCCTCACCGGCCCCGTGGGCTACGGGCACAAGGTCCTCCGGCACGAGGCCGAATGCTCCCCCTGCTTCGACAGGGAATGCACGGAGGAGGAGAAAATGCGGTGCATGGAAGCTGTAACGGTGGATGAGGTCTTCGAGTCCCTCCGGGAGGCCCTCCCCACCGGCAGGGCCGTTCTCTTCGACAGGGACGGCACTCTTTGCGAGTACGCGGAGTACCTGAACAAATGGCAGAACCTTAATGTATTGGATGATATTAAATACACTAAAAGGTTGATACATAAGGATTTTAGTCTTATCGGCATCACCAACCAATCGGGCATCGCCAGGGGCATCGTGGAAGAGGATTTTGTCAGGAAGGTCAACACCCTTTTC
>JASFVA010000151.1:0-4576 GCA_050050055.1 Nitrospirota bacterium | reverse complement strand
TGTTCGGGAGCGCCGACAGGGCCGGGATATTCTATACCATGGGCATCACCCAGCACGCCTGCGGAACCGAAAACGTGGGCACCATAGCCAACCTTGCCCTCCTGACCGGGAACCTGGGCAAGCCCGGCACCGGCGTCAACCCCCTCAGGGGCCAGAACAACGTCCAGGGAGCGTGCGACTCGGGGGCGCTTCCCAATACCTATCCCGGATACCAGCCCGTTGACATCCCCACCGTGAGGCAGAAGTTCGAGGAGGCCTGGGGCTGCAAGCTCTCGAAGAAAAAGGGCCTCACCTCGACCGAGATGATACCGGCCGCCCTGGAGGGCACGATGAAGGCACTCTATATAATGGGGGAAAACCCCGTCCTTTCGGACCCCAACACCGCCCATGTGGTGAAGGCGCTTAAGAACCTGGACTTCCTGGTGGTCCAGGACATCTTCATGACCGAGACCGCCGAGCTTGCCGACGTCGTGCTTCCCGCGGCCTGCTTCGCCGAGAAGGACGGCACCTTCACCAACACCGAAAGGAAGGTACAACGCGTGCGCAAGGCCGTGGAGCCGCCGGGCGAGGCCATGGAGGATGCCTGGATAATCACGGAGCTCGCCAGGAGGATGGGCTACCCGATGGAGTACGAAAGCGCCGAGGAAGTCTTCGGGGAAATCGGCTCGCTCTGGTCCGCCCTTGCGGGAATCACCTACAAACGCATAGAGAAAGAGGGAATACAGTGGCCCTGCCCCACCGAGGACCACCCCGGGACGGAATACCTCTACAGGGGTGGCTTTCCCAGGGGAAGGGGGCCCTTCGCGCCCGTCGAGTTCAGGCCTCCGGCCGAGGCGACCGACAAGAGGTATCCCCTGCTCCTGACCACGGGCAGAAACCTCTTCCAGTATCACACGGGCACGATGACACGGAAGAACAAGGCGGTGGAGTCGCATGCCGGGCAGGCCTACGTGGAAATGAACGCCGCCGACGCCGAAAGGCTGGGCGTCAAAGACGGCGACAGGGTGAAGGTCTCTTCGAGGCGGGGGAAGGTGGAGATCAAGACGCGGGTCAGCGCCATCGTCCCGGAAGGGACCGTGTTTCTGCCGATGCATTATCGCGAGGCCGCGGCAAACGTGATAACGAACGACGCCCTCGACCCCACGGCTAAGATACCGGAGCTCAAGGTCTGCGCGGTTAACATTCACAAAATATAGGGGGATTCACATGGCCAAAGTGGAGGAATTGAAAAAGCAGGTTTTATTCGAGGATCTCAACAAGCAGCACCTGGGATACCTTGCGGAGATAGTGGAAGACATCTCCCTGAAGAAGGGCCAGGCCCTCTTCAAAGAGGGCGAGGACACCAAGGGCATTTACCTCGTCCGCAGGGGCGCCATAGAGGTGTCGAAGACCACCCCCGACGGCTGGAAGCAGAAGCTCGCCATCATCAAGGCGGGCCAGTTTCTCGGGGAGCTCTCGGTGATGGAAAAGCGACGTCACGAGGCCTCCGCCACGGCCCTCGAAAAAACAGACCTCACTCTCCTTACGAAGGATGCCTTCGAGCAGATGGAGAAGCAGAAGCCCAAGATAGCCCTGGCCATAACCAAGAAAATTGCCATCGCCATGAGCATGAACCTGAGGCGCATGAACGAAAAGTTCCTGGACGCGCTCATCAATTACTAACAATATCTTCAAGGAGGATTTAACGATGCCGCTCGACCCAACGAAGCACGCTGACTGGGAGATAGCCGAAGCCGCCGAGAGCAACATGAAGACCGTTTATCAGCTCGGCGAGGAGCTTGGCCTCGAAAAGGAGGAGCTTCTTCCCCACGGCCATTACGTCGCGAAGCTCGACTTTGCGAAGATTTTAGGCCGACTTAAGGACAGGCCCGACTGCAAGTATGTGGACGTCACCGCGATAACGCCCACGCCCCTGGGCGAGGGGAAATCCACCACCACGATGGGCCTCACGCAGGGCATGGGAAAGAGGGGCAAGAACGTCGTCGCCGCTATAAGGCAGCCCTCGGGCGGCCCCACCATGAACATAAAGGGCTCGGCCGCAGGCGGCGGGCTCAGCCAGTGCATCCCCCTCACCCCGTTCTCCCTCGGCCTCACGGGCGACATCAACGCCATAATGAACGCCCACAACCTCGCCATGGTGGCCCTCACCTCGCGCCTGCAGCACGAGTTCAACTACGACGACCAGCAGCTGTCCAAACGGAATCTCAAGAGGCTCGACATCGACCCCCGGAACGTGGAGATGAAATGGATAATCGATTTCTGCGCCCAGGCCCTGAGGGACATAACCCTCGGGCACGGCGGCAAGATGGACGGCTTCATGATGCGCTCGGGGTTCGCCATAGCCGTCTCCTCGGAGGTCATGGCAATCCTCTCCGTAGCCACGGACCTGAAGGACATGCGCGAGAGAATGGGCAGGATAGTCGTGGCCTACGACAAGAAGGGCAACCCCGTCACCACCGAGGACCTCGAGGTCGCGGGCGCCATGACGGCGTGGATGGTCGAGGCCCTGAACCCCAACCTCATGCAGAGCCTCGAAGGGCAGCCCGTGCTCGTGCACGCCGGCCCCTTCGCCAACATCGCCATCGGCCAGTCCTCGATAATCGCCGACAGGGTGGGACTCAAGCTCGGCGATTACCACATTACCGAGTCGGGCTTCGGAGCCGACATCGGCTTCGAGAAGTTCTGGAACCTCAAGTGCCGCTTCTCCGGGCTCAAGCCGCAAGCGGCCGTGCTCGTGGCCACCATCAGGGCCCTCAAGTGCCACGGCGGAGCGCCCATCCCGGTGCCGGGCAGGCCGATGCCCGATGAGTACATGGGAGAAAACGTCGGATGGGTCGAGAAGGGGACGGAAAACCTCATACACCACATAAACAACGTCAAGAAGGCCGGAGTAAACCCCGTGGTCTGCGTAAACGCCTTCTACACCGATACCGACAACGAAATCAACGCCGTCCGCAGGCTTGCCGAGGCAGCCGGGGCCCGCGTCGCGGTCTCCAAGCACTGGCAGTACGGCGGCGAGGGAGCCCTCGAGCTCGCCGACGCGGTCGTGGAGGCTTGCGACGAACCCACGGAGTTCAAGTTCCTCTACGATCTGGACACGCCCCTGAGAACCCGCATAGAGCTGATAGCCGAGCAGGTGTACGGGGCCGACGGCGTGGAATACTCCCAGGACGCGCTTGCCAAGGCCAAGCGGATGGAGGACGACCCGGACATCAAGAAGCTCGGCACCTGCATGGTGAAGACGCATCTGAGCCTCTCGGACGATCCGAAACTCAAAGGGGTGCCCAAGGACTGGAAACTCTACGTCCAGGACATTCTAACTTACAAGGGAGCGGGTTTCGTGGTCCCCGTTGCCGGAGCCATCAAGCTGATGCCGGGGACGGGCTCCGACCCCGCCTACAGGCGAGTGGACGTGGACACTGCCACCGGAAAGGTCAGGGGGCTCTTCTAAGAGCAAGGCTACCGAAACAGACAAGAAAAAAGGGCGGCCGTTACGGCCGCCCTTTTTTCTTATGGCATCCGGCCTCAGCGCTCGGCCCGGGGGGCGCCCAAATACGTTTCCATCAGGGAGTAAGAGCTCGGAACGCTGCTATCGTATCCGCCATCGCCCTTCGAGGAGGCAAAATCGTACACTCCTTCGCCCACGGGCTTACCGCCCCTGAACTCCCCGGTGAACCTCGCGCCGCTTGCAAAGAGGTAGGAGCCCTCGCCGTGGCGCTTTCCGTTTCGGAAGTCGCCTTCATAGACGGCGCCCGAGGCGAATTTCTGCCTGCCCTTCCCGTGCATCACGTTGTCTTTCCAGTAGCCCGAATAGATGCTGCCGTCGGCGAAGACGTGCGTGCCGTAGCCGTCTCTTTTGCCTCTGACAACATGTCCCTTATACGTGGCGCCGTTTGCGTATGCCAGGGTGCCGCTTCCGTGCATCAGGTCGTTCTTCCAGCCGCCGTCGTATATTGATCCGTCAGAGAAGACCTGCCTGCCCTGGCCTTCCCTCTTGCCGTTTCTGAACTCTCCGATATAGCGGGAGCCGCCGGCCATGACGAGGACGCCGTATCCGTGCATCCTGCCGTTCTTGAACTCGCCGACGTATCTTGCGCCGTCGGGGGCGCTCATGACCCCCTGGCCGTGCCTTCGCCCGTCCTTGAACTGCCCGCTATAGCGCGAGCCGTCAGGAGAGAGGAGCACTCCGTCCCCCTGCATAAGGTCGTCTGCCAGCTCACCCACATATATGGTGCCGTCCGAGAACACGTGCCTGTCCGGCGCCGAAACCGAACCGGAACCCTGCCCGGCGGACTTTTCTAGGCCGGCTTCTGATTCTGCCACGGCTTCACTGTCATCAGCCATGGATTCATCCTGCGAGACCGCCATGGGCTCTTCGTCGATGACCACGGCTTCCTTGTCCGGTTCCGCAGTCTCGATGTCCGCTTCCATGGTCTCCATGTCCGCTTCCGCAGTCTCGATTTCCGCTTCCACGGTCTCGATTTCCGCTTCCGCCGCCTCGGCGTCAGCAACCATCGCCTCTTTCTGCCCTCTTTGAGCAGAGACCTCCTCCGGCGCCGCGTCGCCTCTTTCCAAG